>NZ_JARWBG010000049.1:0-47535 GCF_029846775.1 Streptomyces chengmaiensis | reverse complement strand
CGGAGAGAGCCGGACGGCCACTCCTGGGAAGCCACGGTCGGCAAGAACCCGTCAGCCACATCCGGCCCTCCCGGGCCACCTAACAACTTACGGAGAATCCGTGCCGCACTCACATTCCGCGCTGCGCAAGATCCGCGGCGCAGCCCTGTCCTCGGCGCTCGCCGCCACGCTCCTCGCCGTCACCGCGCCGGGCGCGACGGCCGCCTCCGCCGCCTCGACCGCGACGGCCGGGTCGGCCGCTCAGACGCCCGGGCTGAAGGTGCTGTCGTACAACGTGTTCCTGTTCAGCAAGAACCTGTACCCGAACTGGGGGCAGGACCACCGTGCCGCCGAGATGCCGAAGACCGCGTTCTTCAAGGGCAATGACGTGGTCGTGCTGCAGGAGGCGTTCGACAACTCGTCCTCGGACGCGCTGATGAACCGGGCCGCGGCCGAGTACCCGTACCAGACGCCGGTGATGGGGCGGTCCAGGAGCGGCTGGGACGCCACGGGCGGCGCGTACTCCTCCATGACGCCGGAGGACGGCGGAGTGACGGTGCTGAGCAAGTGGCCGATCATCCGCAAGGAGCAGTACGTCTACAAGGACGCCTGCGGCGCCGACTGGTGGTCCAACAAGGGCTTCGTCTATGCGGTGCTCGATGTGAACGGCACAAAGGTGCATGTCGTGGGCACGCACGCGCAGTCGACCGACCCGGGCTGCGACCCGGGTGAGGCGGCCGAGATGCGCAGCCGTCAGTTCCGGGCCATGGACGCGTTCCTGGACGGAAAGAACATCCCCGCCTCGGAGCAGGTCGTGGTCGCGGGCGACTTCAACGTCGACTCGCGCACCGCGGAGTACGGCTCGATGCTGTCCGACGCCGGTCTGGCAGACGCGGACGCGCGCACCGGCCACCCGTACTCCTTCGACACCGCTGAGAACTCGATCGCCTCGTATCGCTACCCGGACGACCCGCGCGAGGACCTGGACTACGTGCTTCACCGGGCGGGGCACGCCCGGCCGGCCGGCTGGACCAATGAGGTGATCAAGGAAGCGTCCGCGCCCTGGACGGTCACCAGCTGGGGCGTGGACTACACCTACGCCAATCTCTCCGACCACTACCCCGTCGTCGCCTCCGGGCAGTGACCCGCAGGCAATGACCGGCAGGCAATGACCGGCAGGCAATGACCGGCAGGCAATGACCGGCGGGCAGTGACCGGCGGGCAGCAGCCGCCGAGCTGTAGCCGCCGCACGGCATTCGCAAGCTCTTCGCAGCTGGTCAGAGGCCGTTCTTCGGCAGTGGCTGCAGGGGGTTCTCTGTGCCACGGTGGTGGTCATGACGGGTCTTGGTCACGTCCATGGCCACCACCACCATCATCACCACCATCATGATCAGGTGCTGGAGGGGTCCGCACAGGGCCTGCGGACGCTCTGGTTCTCTTTCGCGGTGCTGGCGGTGACGACGCTCGTGCAGGCGGTGATCGCGGCGGCGTCGGGCTCGGTGGCGCTGCTGGGCGACACCGTGCACAACGCGACGGACGCGCTGACCGCGCTGCCGCTGGCTCTCGCCTTCGTCCTGGGGCGGCGGGCCGCCACTCGCCGCTACACCTACGGATTCGGGCGCGCCGAGGATCTGGCGGGCGTCTTCGTGGTGTTGGTGATCGCCTCCTCCGCGCTCTTCGCCGGATACGAAGCCGTGCGCAGGCTGGTCGAACCGCAGGACGTGACCCATCTGCCCGCGGTTGCGGCGGCCGGCCTGGTGGGCTTCGCCGGGAACGAATGGGTGGCCCGAGCCCGGATCCGCACCGGGAGGAGGATCGGCTCCGCGGCGCTGGTCGCCGACGGGCTGCACGCCCGCACCGACGGTTTCACCTCGCTCGCCGTGCTGCTGGGCGCGGGCGGCGCGGCGCTGGGCTGGCGCTGGGCGGACCCGCTGATCGGCCTGGCGATCACCGCGGCCATCATGGCGGTGCTCCGGGGAGCGGCCCGGGACATCTGGCACCGGCTGATGGACGCCGTGGATCCGGCGCTGGTCGACCAGGCGGAGACCGCCCTGACGGGGGTGGAGGGCGTGCGGGCGGTGAGCGCGGTGCGGCTGCGCTGGCTGGGCCATGGACTGCGCGCCGAGACCTCGATCCGCGTCGATCCGGCGCTGACGGTGGCGCAGGCCCATGCGGTGGCGCAGGCGGCGGAGCACGCGCTGGTCCGCGGAGTCCGCCGGCTGACGGCGGCGACGGTCCAGATCCACCCCTGACGCTCCGTCAGGCTGGCCGTCCCGGCAGGCTTATGCCGCGTCGGCGTCGTACACCGTCACCGCGATGTCCCGCGCCGTCAGCCGCTCGGCTATCAGCGGCTCGACCCGCTCCCAGGTGCCGCCCGCCAGCCCGCACCCGATGCGCGGCATATGGACCGAGGCGCCCAGCTCCAGGGCCTTGTCGCCCAGCGCGGCGAGAGCGGCGTCGATGGCCTCGTACCGCACGGGGTCCGGGCCCGTGCGGCCGATGCGGATGCCGTGCTGGCCGACCATGTTGGCCACCCATGTGTACGGCGCGACCTGCACGAGCTGGACCGCGCCCAGGCCGAAACCGCTGTCCGCGCGCTCGCGGTGCCAGCGGCGGAACGCGGCCTCGGGCTCGGGCCAGCGGCGGGACAGCGCGAGCACGAACCCTCTGCCCCAGCGGCCCGCGTCATTGCAGACATGCGCGATGATCTTGACACCTGCGCCGTGCGGCGCGGTGGCGTCCCCCCGCAGATAAGAGATCTCGGACATGGGTTCACAGTAGGGGGCGGCGCTGACAGGCGCCTCAGGGTTTCTCACAAGTGGTGAGACAGCAATACTGTTGGACTTAAGGCGAGGAGGCGGCACCCGGGAAGTGAGGCGCGAGGCACATGGCGACCGAGGCCGACGTCGATGGCCACGGCGAGGAGATGACGCTCACCGTCGACGAGCTGGCCGCGCGGGCCGGGGTGACCGTGCGGACCGTCCGGTTCTACGGCACCCGCGGGCTGCTGCCCCCGCCGTCGATCGGGCCCCGGCGCGTGGGCCGCTACGGCCCGGCCCACCTCGCCCGGCTGGCGCTGATCGAGGAGCTCCAGCACCAGGGAATGACGCTCGCCGCGATCGAACGCTATCTGGAGCAGCTGCCCGGCGATCTGAGCGCCCACGACCTGGCCATCCACCGTGCGGTGGTGGCCTCCTGGGCGCCGGACTCGCCCGAGGAGGCCACCCGCGCCGACCTGGAGCGGCGCGCCGGGCGGGAGTTGTCCGAGCAGGACGTCGAGCGGCTCGCGGCCATGGGCGTGCTCCAGCGCGCCGGCGAGGACGCGGAGGGCTACCGGCTCGATCCGGGGCTGCTGAGGCTCGGCGTGGAGCTGCTCGACGTGCCCGTCGCGCACGAGACGATCCTCGCCGCCCGCAGCGTGCTGCTGGAGCACTCGCGGGCGGCCGCCCAGGAGCTCACCCGGCTCTTCCGCGACGAGGTGTGGGACCCGGAGCAGGTGGCGGCGATGAGGTCGCTGTCCGCGCATATGCAGCCGATCGTGGTGCAGGCGCTGGTGACCGCGTTTCAGCGGTTCCTGAAGGAGGAGCTGCGGGAGGCGTTCGCCACGCGGTGAACGCCTCCCGCAGGCGTGGGCGCGCCGGTCACCGGTCGTCGGTGAACCGCTCGCCCTTCTCCGCCTTCTGAAGCAGCAGCGCCGGCGGCTCGAACCTGTCGCCGTAGCGCTCCGCCAGCTCGCGGGCGCGTGCCGCGAAGCCGGGCAGCCCGCCCTCGTAGCCGTTGATGTACTGCAGCACGCCGCCGGTCCACGCCGGGAAGCCGATGCCCATGATCGAGCCGATGTTGGCGTCGGCCACCGACGTCAGCACCCCCTCCTCCAGGCAGCGGACCGTGTCCAGGGCCTCCGAGAAGAGCATCCGCTCCTGCATGTCCTCGAAGGGGACCGCGGCGTCCGGCACGCCGAAGTGCTCGCGCAGGCCCGGCCACAGGCCCGTCCGGCCGCCGTCCTCCGCGTAGTCGTAGAAGCCGGCGCCGCCGCTGCGTCCCGTACGGCCGAACTCGTCGACCATCCGGTCGATCACGGCGTCCGCGGGGTGGCCCGGCCAGGTCCCGCCGGCCTCCTCGACCGCCCGGCGCGTCTCGTCGCGGATCCTGCGGGGAAGCGTGAGCGTCAGCTCGTCCATGAGGGAGAGCACCTTCGCCGGGTAGCCCGCCTGGGCCGCTGCCTGCTCGATCGACGCGGGCTCGACGCCCTCGCCGACCATGGCGACGCCCTCGTTGATGAACTGACCGATGACCCGGGAGGTGAAGAAGCCGCGGGAGTCATGGACGACGATCGGCGTCTTGTTGATCTGGCGGACCAGATCGAAGGCGCGGGCCAGGGCCTCGTCGCCGGTCCGCTCCCCCTTGATGATCTCCACCAGGGGCATTTTGTCGACCGGTGAGAAGAAGTGCAGCCCGATGAAGTCCGCGGGCCGCGCCACCCCCTTGGCGAGCAGGGTGATGGGCAGCGTGGAGGTGTTGGAGCAGAGCAGCGCGTCCGGCTCCACGATGTCCTGGATCTCCTGGAAGACCCGGTGCTTCAGGGCGGTGTCCTCGAAGACCGCCTCGATCACGGCGTCGCAGCCCGCAAGATCCGCCGCGTCCGCCGCGGGCGTGATGCGGGCGAGCAGCTCGTCGCGTTCCGCCTCGGTCCTGCGGCCCTTGGCCACCGCCTTGTCCAGCAGCTTCTCCGAGTACGCCCTGCCCTTCTCGGCGGCCTGGAGGGAGACGTCCTTGAGGACGACGTCGATACCGGCGCGTGCGCAGGAGTAGGCGATGCCCGCGCCCATCATGCCCGCACCGAGCACGGCGACCTTGCGGACCCGCCGGGGCTCGACGTCCTGGGGCCGGCTGGCTCCGGAGTTGACGGCCTGGAGGTCGAAGAAGAACGCCTGGATCATGTTCTTCGCGGTCTGGCCGGTGACCAGCTCGGTGAAGTACCGGGCCTCGATGGTCTGCGCGGTCTCGAAGTCGACCTGGGAGCCCTCCACCGCTGCGGCGAGGATGTTGCGCGGGGCGGGGTAGGGTGCGCCGGCCGTCTGCTTCTTCAGATTCGCCGGGAAGGCGGGGAGGTCGGCGGCGAACCGCGGGTTGGACGGCGTCCCTCCCGGGATCTTGTAGCCCTTGACGTCCCAGGGCTGCTGGGACCGGGGGTGTGCGTCGATGAAGGCGCGCGCCCGGGCGAGCATCTCCTCGCGGGTCTCGGCCAGTTCGTGGACGAGACCGTTGTCCAGGGCGCGCCGCGGGCTGTACTGGGTGCCTTNGCCAGTTCGTGGACGAGACCGTTGTCCAGGGCGCGCCGCGGGCTGTACTGGGTGCCTTGCACCAGCACCTTCAGCAGGGCGTCGGCGATGCCCATGAGGCGTACGGTGCGGGTGACTCCCCCGCCGCCGGGCAGCAGGCCCAGGGTCACCTCGGGCAGGCCGATCTTGGAGCCGGGCGCGTCGAGGGCGACGCGGTGATGGCAGGCGAGCGCGATCTCGTATCCGCCGCCGAGCGCTGCGCCGTTGATCGCCGCGACGACGGGCTTGCCGAGGGTCTCGATACGGCGCAGGGCGCGCTTGACGTCCATGCTCGCGTCGAAGATGCGCTGGGCGTCTCCGGGGCCGGCCTTGATCATGTCCTTGAGGTCGCCGCCCGCGAAGAAGGTCTTCTTCGCGGAGGTGATGACGATGCCCCGGATGGCGTCCTTCTCCGCCTCGGCGCGGTCGGCGACCGCGCCGAGGGATTCCCGGAAGGCCTGGTTCATGGTGTTGGCGGACTGGTTCGGGTCGTCCAGGACGAGGGTGACGACGCCGTCGTCGTCCTGCTCCCAGCGGATGGTGCTCGCGCTGGCGGTGGTCTCGGTCATGCGATGTCTCCGTGAGGTGTGCGGTGCGGCTGTGGGCGGGCGTGCCTCAGAGGCGTTCGACGACCGTGGCGATTCCCATCCCTCCGCCCACGCACAGCGTGACCAGCCCGTACCGCTTGTCCTGGCGCTCCAGTTCGTCGACGAGGGTGCCCAGGATCATCGCGCCCGTCGCGCCCAGCGGGTGGCCCATGGCGATGGCGCCGCCGTTGACGTTGACCTTGTCGAGGGAGAGGTCCATATCGCGGGCGAAACGCAGCACCACGCCGGCGAACGCCTCGTTGATCTCGACCAGATCGATGTCGTCGATGGTCAGTCCGGCCTTGGCGAGCGCCTTGCGGGTGGCGGGCGCGGGACCGGTGAGCATGATGGTCGGCTCGGAGCCGGAGACCGCGGCGGACACGACGCGGGCGCGCGGAGTGAGCCCGTACCGCTCGCCGACCGCCCGGGAGCCGATGGCGACGAGCGCCGCGCCGTCGACGATGCCGGAGGAGTTGCCCGCGTGGTGGACGTGGTCGATCCGCTCCACCCGGTGGTACTTCTGCAGCGCCACCGCGTCAAAGCCGCCCATCTCGCCGATGGCGGCGAAGGAGGGCTTGAGCCCGGCGAGGGTGTCGGCCGTGGTGCCGGGGCGCATGTGCTCGTCGTGGTCGAGCACGACGAGGCCGCTGCGGTCGCGGACGGGCACGACCGAGCGGTCGAAGCGGCCGTCCTTCCAGGCCGCCGCGGCGCGCTCCTGGGACAGCGCCGCGTACTCGTCGACATCGCGGCGGCTGAAGCCCTCGATGGTGGCGATGAGGTCGGCGCCGATGCCCTGGGGGACGAATCCGGTGTCGAAGTTGGTCATCGGGTCCGCGAACCACGCGCCGCCGTCGGAGGCCATCGGGACCCGCGACATCGACTCGACCCCGCCTGCCAGCACCAGGTCCTCCCAGCCGGAGCGGACCTTCATCGCCGCCATGTTGACCGCTTCGAGGCCGGAGGCGCAGAAGCGGTTCTCCTGGACCCCGGCGACGGTGTCGGGCAGTCCTGCGGCGATGGCGGCGATCCGGGCGATGTCGGAGCCCTGGTCCCCGACCGGGCCGACGACGCCGAGGACGATGTCGTCGATCGCGGCCGGGTCGAGACCGGGGAAGCGGCCCCGCAGCTCGTGGATGAGTCCGGTCACGAGGTCGATCGGCTTGGTGCCGTGCAGGGCCCCGTCGGCCTTGCCGCGACCGCGCGGGGTGCGGATCGCTTCGTAGACGTACGCTTCGGTGCTCACTGGTCGTGCCTTTCCGGGAAGTCGGTGGGGAGGAGGGTCAGCCGAGCAGGGAGCGGCCGATGATCTCCTTCATGATCTCGGTGGTGCCGCCGTAGATGGTCTGGATGCGGCCGTCGACAAAGGCCCTGGCCACCGGGTACTCGTTCATATAGCCGTAGCCGCCGTGCAGTTGCAGACAGCGGTCGGCGACCCGCTTCTGCAGCTCGGTGGCCCACCACTTGGCCATCGAGGCGTGTACGGCGTCGAGCTCCCCGTTCGAGTGATCGACGATGCAGCGGTCGATGAACGCACGGGTGACGGCGCACTCGGTGGCCATCTCGGCGATCTCGAAGCGGGTGTGCTGGAGCCGGGCCAGTGGCCGTCCGAAGGCCTCGCGCTCCTTCACATACTGCGTGGTGATCTCCAGCAGATGCTCGGCGGCGGCGATGCCGGAGACCGCGATGGCCAGGCGCTCCTGCGCGAGGTTGGTCATCAGATGGGCGAAAGCGCCGTTCAGCTCGCCGAGCAGATTCTCCTTGGGCACCCGGACGTCGTGGAAGAACAGCTCAGCCGTGTCCTGCGCCTTCTGGCCGATCTTGTCGAGGTTGCGGCCGCGTTCGAAGCCCTCCGCGCCGCGCTCGACGACCAGCAGGGACAGCCCCTTGGCCCCGCCCTCGGGGGTGGTCTTCGCCACGACGACCACCAGGTCGGCGAGGATTCCGTTGGAGATGAAGGTCTTCGTCCCGTTCAGCACCCAGTGGTCGCCGCGGTCCTCGGCCGAGGTGCGGACGGCCTGGAGGTCGGAGCCCGCGCCCGGCTCCGTCATGGCGATCGCCGTGATGGTCTCGCCGCTGCAGAAGCCGGGCAGCCAGCGGCGTTTCTGCTCGTCGTCAGCGAGCGAGGTCAGATACGGGCCGATGATGTCGTTGTGGAGTCCCACGGCGAGGCCCGCGGCGCCGGCGCGCGTGAACTCCTCGGCCAGGACGGCGGCGAAACGGAAGTCGGGCTCCCCGCCGCCTCCGTACTCCTCCGGGACGGCGAGCCCGAGCAGCCCCTGCCGGCCGGCCGCACGCCACGCCTCCCGGCTGACGATGCCGTCCTTCTCCCACTGCGCGTAGTGCGGCAGCACCTCCTTGGTGAGGAAGGCGCGCACCGTGTCACGGAACGCGTCGTGCTCGGCGGCGAAGATCTGGCGCTTCAACTCGGGCCTCCCGGCTGTCGACTCTGCCTCCCGGCCGCGGGAGCGGCCGACGGCACGTTCCAGTCGCGGGCCACCTCGGCCGCGTCCGCGCCCGGCAGCGCGGGGCCGCGGCGTACGGAGACGGGCGTGGCGGCGAACCGCGGCGCGGGCGCGGGCTGGGTGATGCCGCCGTGCTCGACGAAGGTGGCGCGGGCGGCGAGATGGGGGTGGGCGGGGGCCTCCCGCAGCGACAGCACGGGAGCGACGCAGGCGTCCGAGTGCTCGAAGACCGCGGTCCACTCGTCCCGTGTCCGGGTCTTGAAGCAGGCGGCCACCGCGTCCCGCAGCTCGCCCCAGCGGGCGAAGTCCTTACGGGCCGGGACCTGCTCCTCAAGACCGAGCAGCTCGATGAACCGGTCGTAGAACCGCTGCTCCAGCGCGCCGACCGCCATGTACTGTCCGTCGGCCGTCTCGTAGACGCCGTAGAAGGGGCAGCCGCCGTCCAGCAGGTTCGCCCCGCGCCGGTCCTGCCAGCCGCCGGCCGCCATCATGCCGTGGATCATCGTGGCGAGATGGGCCGCGCCGTCGACGATGGCGGCGTCCACCACCTGGCCGGCGCCGCCTTCGGCGCGGGCGTGGTGGAGCGCTGCCAGCACGCCGATGACGAGGTAGAGGGAGCCCCCCGCGTAGTCCCCGACGAGGTTTGCGGGGACGGCGGGCGGCTCCCCGGCCTTGCCGATCATCCCGAGGGTGCCGGTGACGGCGATGTACGCGATGTCATGGCCGGCCCGCTGGGCGAGCGGCCCCTCCTGGCCCCAGCCGGTCATCCGCCCGTACACCAGCCGCGGATTGCGGGCCAGACAGGCGTCGGGGCCGACGCCGAGCCGCTCGGCGACGCCGGGCCGGTAGCCCTCGATCAGGATGTCGGCCCGCTCGACGAGGTCGAGGACCCGTCCCGGGCCGTCCTCGGCCTTGAGGTCGACCAGCACGGACCGCTTGTTGCGGTTGGTCAGGTCGTACGCGGGGTCGATGGCGAGCCCGGCGCCGCCGGGGCGGTCGACCCGCACGACGTCGGCGCCCAGGTCGGCGAGGAGCATGGCCGCGAAGGGGCCCGGGCCGATGCCCGCCAGCTCCACCACGCGCACCCCGGCCAGCGGACCCCCGGTCCCGGGCGTCTCCGCTGCTGTCGGCGTCTTTGCCGTCGACTCCGCCATCGCGCCCCCTGCGCTGTCCGGCCAGCTATGACACAACTGATGTAACACCAGTGATGGTAAGAACACGTTCCACCCGACACAAGGCCTGTGGGCATTGGTCCGGTCAGCGGGCGTCGAGCTCGGCGACGAGCTTCTTCGTCGCGATGGCGCGATAGCTCTCCTCCGCCCACTCGCAGAGCAGCTCGGCGGCCGGCGCGCCCTTCTCCGCCAGCGGGATCTGCACCCAGCCGGCCTTGCCCAGGCCGTACCCCGACGGCGTCGCGCCCGGCGACGTCAGGGCGTGCGCGTGCACGGCCTCGTCCGTGAGCTTGACGCCGACGCCGAGCGGGTGACTGCCGTCCCCGACCCCCAGAAAGACGAAAATCCTCTTGTTGACCTTGACGACCGTCTCGCCCCATGGATGGTCCTCGTACGCCCCCGGCAGCCCGAGGGCAAAGGCCAGCACCCGCTCCCGCTTCTTCAACGGACCCTTCGGCACGGCGGCCATCGTCCACCTCCCTGATCGCGCGGCTCTCGGTGACTCACGCTAGCCTCGGCTGCCGACAACGGCGCGGTGCGGCGAGGACGTCCAGGAGGGCGGCATGAACAGACGGGTCGGGGCAGAACGTGCGCACGACATCGTGCTCTACGGAGCCACGGGCTTCGTGGGCGAACTGACCGCGCGCCACCTCGCCGAGCACGGACCGAAGGACTGCCGGTGGGCGGTCGCCGGCCGCAGCCGGGAGAAGCTGGAGCGGCTCAGGGATCGGCTGACGGCCCTCAACCCGGACTGCGCGGACCTCCCGCTGCTCGTCGCCGACGCCGGCGACCCCGCGGCGCTCCGTGAACTCGCCGAATCAACGCATGTCGTGGCCACGACGGTGGGACCGTACCTCTGGTACGGCGAGCCGCTCGTCGCGGCCTGCGCCGAGGCCGGGACGGACTACGCCGATCTCACCGGCGAGTCGGAGTTCATCGATCTGATGTACGTACGGCACGACGCCCGGGCCCGGGAGAGCGGCGCACGGCTGGTCCATGCCTGCGGCTTCGACTCGGTGCCGCACGATCTCGGCGTCTACTTCACGGTGCAGCAGCTGCCGCAGGACGTCCCGCTGCGGGTGGACGGCTTCGTTCGCTCCAACGCCATGTTCTCCGGAGGCACGCTGGCCTCCGCGCTCACCGTCATGAGCCACGGCCGGCAGGTGCGGCGCGCCGCGCACGAGCGGCGGCTGCACGAGCCGCGGCTGGTGGACCGGCGGGCGCGCGCCCCGCTGTCCGCCCCCCGGTTCAGCCGGGAGACCGGCATGTGGGCGATGCCGCTGCCGACGGTCGATCCGCAGATCGTGACGCGCTCGGCCCGTGCGCTGCGCCGGTACGGCCCCGACTTCCGCTACCGCCACTACGCCGCGGTCAAGTGGCTGCCGGTGGCGCTCGGCGGCGCGGCGGCGATGGGCGCGGGCGTCGCGCTCGCCCAGCTGCCGACCGCGCGGCGCCGGCTGATGGACCGCTATCCCGCGGGAGAGGGCCCCGACGCCGAGCGCCGGGCGGCGAGCTGGTTCACGGTCCGCTTCGTCGGCGAGGGCGGCGGCCGCCGCGTCTTCACGGAGGTCGCCGGGGGCGACCCCGGCTACGGCGAAACGGCCAAGATGCTCGCCGAGTCGGCGCTGTGCCTCGCCCTGGACGACCTGCCGCCGACATCGGGCCAGGTCACGACGGCCGTGGCGATGGGCGACGCACTGCTGTCCCGGCTGCGGAAGGCGGGCCTGACATTCCGCGTCGCGGCCACGCGGTAGGCGGTAAGTGCCACGCGGTAAGCGTTAAGTCGTACGCGCCTGCCCGGGACTCGCCCCCGCGCTGCCCTGCCATGGCGCTGGCAGCAGGCTGCGGCGCAGTCCCCCCGCTCCAGCAGGCCGACAGGCCGGGTGTGACGCGCCGTCGTGGTCTCCGGCCCCGTACGGCCCTCTCCCGAACGGGGCAGGGGCCGGGTTCATGCGGCGGCGGCGCGCGCCGCGGCCAGGGCGGCGCGGCACAGGGTGTCCGCGCGGCGGGTGGACTCGGGGATGCGGAAACGGCGGGCGAGGTGCAGGGTGTGGGCGCAGGCCGCGTCGAGGGTGACGCGGTGGCCTGCCGAGACGAAGACCGGCTTCACTCCGTCGCGCGTGCGCAGGGCCCGGCCGACCTCCTCGCCGTCCTCGGCGAGCAGCGGTGCGCTGTCGCCGCGGCGAGGGCCGGGGGCGTCGTACGAGAAGACGAACGGGTTCTTCGCGACGCCCAGGGTCGGCAGTCCGGTCAGCACTCCCAGATGGCTCGCGAGCCCGAAGCGCCGTGGATGCGCCACGCCGTAGCCGTCGCAGACGACCAGGCCCGGCTCCCCGGAGAGCGAGGAAAGCGCGGCCAGCACCGCCGGGATCTCCCGGAACGCGAGCAGCCCCGGGATGTAGGGGAAGGCCACCCGGCCCACCGCAGTGGCCTCCTCGACCACGTCCAGACCCGCTGCGTCCAGGACGACGGCGGCCGCGGCGACGATGTCGCGCTCGTCGTCGTAGGCGACGTCCACCCCGGTCACCCGCCCCTCCCCCACCGGCGGGCCCGGCTCGTCCAGGATGACGCGGGCGCGCAGCCGGTCCTGGACGGCGAGGGCCGCGGCCTCGTCGGCGGGCCAGTCCGCGGGCGTTTCGATGATCCTCATGATGGCGTCAGCCTACGGCGGGCCCGCGCGGCGCCGCCGACCCCGGTCGATAGCCTGGCGATCATGTTCGTACTCGAATTGACCTACACCGCGCCCGTCGAGCGGGTCGACGAGCTCCTCGAAGCGCATCGGGAGTGGCTGGACACGTACTACGACGAGGGCGTCTTCATCGCCTCCGGCCGCAAGAACCCGCGCGACGGCGGGGTGATCCTCGCCGTCGGGGACGACCGCGGGCAGATCGAGAAGATCGCCGCGGCCGATCCCTTCGTCGTCGGCGAGGTGTGCGCGTACCGGATCACGGAGTTCCATGCGACGAAGACCGCACCCGCGCTCGCCGAGTACCGCGAGCAGATGCCGTAGCCGCAAGGCCGTTGCGGGTCCGGGGTGCGCATGGCGGATCTTTCTCCTGCCCCGCCCCTGCGCGCCCCTTCCCGGACCGCGGCTCCGCCCCAGACCCCGCGCCCCAGACCCCGCGCCTCAGACGCGGGGCGAGGCCGAGTTTCAGCTGAAGCGGCCTAGAACTCCAGACGGGCGACGCGCCCCCGTTCGCCCGAGGCCCAGCAGCCGAAGTCGGGGGTGCAGTCGACCGTGTCGTACGAGCCGGAGTCGACGGTCCGCCAGGTGCGGCCGCCGTCGACGGTGAGGTCGGTTCCCGTGGGACCGACGGCCAGCGCGGCTGTGCGGGAGTGCGGGAGCCAGGTGACGCCCGAGCGGTAGGCGGGGGGCGGGACGGCCGAGCGCACCCAGCTGCGGCCGCCGTCGCGGCTGACCGCGGACGCGTGCGGGGACTCCTGGTCGCCGCGGTAGTCGCCGCCGACCGCGAGGCCGTGGCCGCGGTCGCGGAAGGCGAGCGCGAAGACGCCGCGCGCCGGGTCGCCCGCCGGGATGGCCGTCTCGGCGGCCGTCCAGGTCAGGCCGCGGTCGGCGGAGTGCAGCACGCGCGCGGTCGCTCCGCCCCCGGTCGCCAGCCATACATCGCGGGGGCCGGAGCTGACCAGGCACTGACCGCTCGCGGCGAAGCCGGCCTCCCCCGGCTGGGCCGCGGGCATCCCGTCGCTCGGCAGGACCGTCCATGAGCGGCCGCCGTCGCGCGTGGACAGGATGCGGTATCTGCCGTCCACCGGGTCGCTCATCGCGAGTCCGTGCCGGCGGTCGAAGAAGGTCATGCAGTCGTAGAAGGCCCTGGAGTCGGCGTTGCGGAACGACTCCGTCCAGGTCGCGCCTCCGTCGTCGGTGCGCAGGATCCGGGAGGCGTCCCCCTCGCCGATGGCCAGCACAACGGCGCGCCGCCGGTCGAACGCCTCGACATCGCGGAACTCCAGGTCCTCCGCGTCCGGCGGGGAGACATCGCGCCAGCTGCGGCCGCCGTCGTCCGTGCGGAGCACGGTTCCCCGGGAGCCCGCCACCCAGGCGACGCCGCGGCTGACGGGAGCGAGGCCCCGGAACCGCGCATCCGTGCCGGTGTCCTTGAGCCGCCACCCCGGCTGCGCCGCCCGTTGCACCGCGGCCTGGGCGGGCGTGACGGCGAACACGACGGTCAGCATGGTCGTCAGCGCGGTGGCGAGCGCCACCGCACACAACCCCGGCGATAACGCCCGCCTCGCCGCCCCCTTGGACGTCCTGGGTGTCATGGGTGTCATGGGTGTCATGGGTGTCATGGCGCCGGAAGCTAGCCCAGGGCCGCGCGCCCGTCCAGAGCGCCGGAGCCCGGCAGGACCCGGGCGGATCAGGCCCCGCACACCGCCTCCAAGTGATACAGGTCACACTGTCCGCCGTGCACTGAATCGCTTCATCCGCCGTCTTCCCCAGCGTCAGCGAGACGTCAGCGAAGCACCGCAGCAAGGAGCACGGCCTTGTCCACCGTCATCGAGCAGGCCGCGCAGGCACGGATGGTCGCTTCGGCGCCCCGGATGGAAACCATTCCCGTCACGCTTCGCTATGACCGCGTCGACCCCTTCGCGGTCCGCATGGCCTTTCCGCCGCCCGCGACCCTCGAGGGCGCCGAAGTGTCCTGGGTGTTCTCCCGTGAGCTGCTGATGTCGGGGGTCGACGCCCCGGCCGGGGTCGGGGATGTGCGCGTACGCCCCTACGGCTACGACCGCACGGTGATCGAGTTCCATGCCCCGCAGGGCGTGGCAATCGTCCATATCCGCACCGGCGAACTGCGCCGCTTCCTCAGGCGCGCCCAGTCGCTGGTGCCGGTCGGCCGCGAGCATCTGCATCTCGACCTGGACCACGATCTGGCCGAGCTGATGCGCGATGCCGCCTGACCGCTTGACCACCTGACCACCTGACCACCTGACCACCTGACACCCGCCGGCGATTAAATGCGTTGACGCCGCAGGGTGTCCCTTCTACGGTCTGTACCGGTTCTGTCGCCGCCGATTGGAGAAGGACGTTGCTCGTCTGAGGTCTTGAGACACCGTGTGCCACAGCCGACACAAGGCTGTGCCGCGCATCGCGTGCGACCTCGGCGGACGAGCGGATGAACGTCCCTGCCACGGCGGTCCAAGGCGTTGAGGCGTCAGCCGTCATCAGCCGCATCCCCGCCGGGTTTTCCGGGTTTTCGGGGTTTTCCGCCTCTGTGGCCGACGCCCGGCCGGGCACGCGATCCGGTGTCTCCACCCGTTGCCCTCGCACCACCTTTTCTCGCAACCGGGGAGGCCCCTATGTCCACCTGTTCCGCTGCTCACTCTTCCGCGCATATCGTCTGCACCTCGCTCGGCTTCTCCTGGCCGGACGGCACCCTCGTCTTCGACGGCTTCCAGCTGGCGATCGGCCCGGGCAGAACCGGGATCGTCGGACTCAACGGGTGCGGCAAGTCGACGCTGCTGCGGCTGATCGCCGGTGAGCTGACCCCGTCCGAAGGCACGGTGCGCGCAGCCGGCCGGATCGGCTATCTGCCGCAGGACCTGACGCTCGACACCGCACTGCGCGTGGACGAGGCGCTGGGCATCGCCGGCAAGCGCGCCGCGCTCCACGCGATCGAGGGCGGAGACGCGCGTGAGGAGCACTTCACCGCGATCGGCGACGACTGGGACGTCGAGGAACGGGCGCGGGCCGCGCTGGACCAGCTGGGGCTCGGTCACATCGGTCTCGACCGGACGATCGGAGAGGTCTCCGGCGGGGAGGGCGTGCTGCTGCGGCTGGCCGCGCTGCTGCTGGCCCGGCCGGATGTGCTGCTGCTCGACGAACCCACCAACAACCTCGATCTGTATGCGCGGCGGCGGCTCTACGACGCGGTGGCCGGCTGGTCGGGGGCGATGGCAGTGGTCAGCCATGACCGCGAACTGCTGGAGCACGTCGACCAGATCGCCGATCTGCGCGACGGCGAGGTGGCCTGGTACGGCGGGAACTTCACCGCGTACGAGGAGGCCCTCGCGGCCGAGCAGGAGGCCGCCGAGCGGATGGTGCGGGTCGCGGAGGCCGACGTCCAGCGGCAAAGGCGCGAACTGGCCGACGCGCACGTCAAGTTGTCCCGCCGCAAGCGGTACGGCCAGAAGATGTACGAAACCAAACGCGAACCCAGGGCGGTGATGAAGGAGCGCAAGCGACAGGCCCAGGTGTCCGCGGGCAAGCACCGCATCATGCACACCGAGAAGCTCGCCGAGGCGAAGGAGCGGCTCGACGAGGCCGTGGAGGCGGTGCGCGAGGATGACGAGATCCGCATCGAACTGCCCGCGACCACGGTCCATCCGGGGCTCGGCGTACTCCGGCTCAGTGAGCTGACACTGCTCTACGGAGGCCGGGTGAAAGGCGAACTGGAGGTACGCGGCCCGGAGCGGATCGCGCTGCTCGGCCGGAACGGCGCGGGCAAGACGACCCTGCTACGCACCATCGCGGGCGAGCTCGCCCCGTCGGCGGGCGAGGCGCGGGCCGAGGTGCCGCTGCGTTTTCTGCCGCAGCGGCTCGACATCCTCGACGAAGGGTTGAGCGTGGCGCAGAACGTGGCGCGGTTCGCGCCGGACGCGGACAACAACCGCATCCGCGCACGCCTGGCGCGTTTTCTGTTCCGCGGGGCGCGCGCCGACCAGCTCGCCGGAACGCTGTCGGGCGGGGAGCGGTTCCGTGCCACGCTGGCCGCGCTCCTGCTGGCCGAGCCCGCGCCGCGGCTGCTGATGCTCGACGAGCCGACCAACAATCTGGACATGGCGAGCGTGCGGAAGCTCACGGCCGCCCTGGAGTCCTACGAAGGAGCGCTGATCGTGGCGAGTCATGACGTGCCGTTCCTGGAGTCGATCGGGATCACCCGGTGGCTGATGCTCGACGGGGAACTGCGCGATGCATCCCCCGACGAGGTGCAGGCGGCGTTCGGCTGACCGGAGCCCCTTGGCCGGGCCCGGGCATCGCGCAAGGGGCCCGGGCATCGCGCAAGGGCACGGGCATCCCGCCAAGGGAGGCCGCACCGGGCCCGGAGGCGGAACCGGGCCCGGGCGCCGGGCCGGGGGAGGCCGCGCCGGGCCCGGCGCGGGCTCGCGCCGGATGGGTCTTTACGCGCCCCGGGGGCAGCGGCTAAAGATGGGCGGCACTCCCAACCTCCGAGTACGACCTGGAGACCGCCGCCGTGCCCAGCAGGAAAGCCCTGATCCGCCGTCCGAGCCCGCGCCTCGCCGAGGGGCTGGTCACCCATATCGAACGCCATCCCGTCGACGCCGCGCTGGCGCTCGAACAGTGGGAGGGCTACGCGGCCGCACTGCGCGCGCACGGCTGGGAGACGGTCGAGGTCGACCCGGCCGACGACTGCCCGGACGGTGTGTTCGTCGAGGACACAGTGGTGATGTTCCGCAATGTCGCGCTGATCGCCCGGCCCGGGGCGCAGTCCCGACGCCCGGAGACGACGGCCGTGGAGCAGACTCTGGTCGAGCTGGGCTGCTCGGTGAACTGGGTGTGGGCTCCGGGCACCCTCGACGGCGGGGATGTGCTCAAGATCGGCAACACCGTCTACGTCGGCCGCGGCGGCAGGACGAACGCGGCCGGGGTCCAGCAGCTGAGGGCCGCGTTCGAGCCGCTGGGGGCGCGGGTGACCGCCGTGCCGGTGAGCAAGGTGCTGCACCTCAAGTCGGCCGTGACCGCGCTGCCCGACTCGACGGTCGTGGGCCATCCGCCGCTGGTCGACAACCCGTCCGCGTTCGAGCGCTTTCTGCCGGTTCCAGAGGAGTCGGGCGCACATGTGGTGCTCCTCGGCGGCGGAAAACTGCTGATGGCGGCGAGCGCGCCCAAGACCGCGGAGCTGTACGCGGATTTGGGATATGAGCCGGTTCCGGTCGACATCAGCGAGTTCGAGAAGCTCGAGGGCTGCGTGACCTGCCTCTCGGTGCGCCTGCGCCACCTGTACACATAACAGAACGTAACCGGATATCTCTCCTGGCGGGCTTGGACGAGGGCTTATCGCGTGCTTAACCTACGGTTTCGTAACCTACGACCTCGTAGGTAACGCCCCCGTAGGCAATGTATTCCTCCCGCCCCCAGGAGCCCTCGTGACGATCGCCTCTCCCCATCTCGGCAGCTCGGAAGCGTGGACCGACGCCAAGCTGCTGTACGCACTGGAAGAGGTGGTCGAAAAGGAGCTCAACCGCCATCTGAAGGTCGTACGGGACTGGATGCCCCACGAGTACGTGCCCTTCGGAGACGGCCGGAACTTCCCGGGGCTCTTCGAGGACGGCGAGGCATGGGAGCCCGGGCAGTCCAAGGTCAGCGAGGTGGGCCGAATCGCACTCGTGGTCAATCTGCTCACCGAGGACAACCTGCCGAGCTACCACCACGAGATCGCCACGCTCTTCGGCCGGGACGGCGCGTGGGGCACCTGGGTGCACCGCTGGACCGCGGAGGAGGGCAGACACGGCATCGTGATGCGCGACTATCTGCTGACCTCGCGCGCCGTGGACCCGGACAAGCTGGAGCAGTTCCGGATGGCCCATATGTCCGAGGGCTTCGAGTCCGACAACCGGCACTCGATGCTGCACTCGATCGCGTATGTCTCCCTCCAGGAACTGGCGACCCGCGTCTCGCACCGCAACACCGGACACCAGTCGGGCGACCCCGTCTGCGACCGGATGCTCGCACGGATCGCGATCGACGAGAACCTGCACATGATCTTCTACCGGAATCTGCTCAGCGCGGCCTTCGAGCTGGCACCGGACCTGACCATGCAGGCCGTGCGCGACGTCGTCGTCAACTTCCGAATGCCCGGGCACGGAATGCCCGGCTTCGAGCGGGCGGCCGCGCAGATGGCGATCGGCGAGATCTACAACCTGCGCATCCACCACGACGACGTGCTGCAGCCGGTGCTGCGCTATCTGAAGGTCATGGAGATCGGCGGTCTGGGGCCTGAGGGCCTCAAGGCGCAGGAGGAGCTCGGCTGCTACATGGGCGGGCTGAACACCGAGGCGACGAAGTTCGACGAGAAGCTGGCCGCCCGCAAGGCCCGGATGGCGGCCCGCGCGGCCGCCGGCTGACCCGGCCCCGGCGGGGCGATCGGGCCGTCAGGCGCCGGCCGCCCCGCGGTCGGCGCTGAGGATCACCTCACGGCGTGCCCGGATGACACCCGACGCCCGGCCCGCGACGACTCCCGCGGCGCGCACCCCGTCGAACTCCGGACTCGACGAGCGCCACGCGCGCCGACGGGTCCTCGCTCAGCCGGGGCGAGGACACAGCCCGCCGAACCCTCGCCGACCACGACGTGGTCGTACTCGTTCGCGCCCGACTCCGCCCCCGCATCGGTCGGTCAGCCCTTGCCCTGCTTGAGACGGTACCGCTCCTTCTCCGAGAGCCCGCCCCATACGCCGAACCTCTCGTCGTGGGCGAGGGCGTACTCCAGACAGGCCACCCGCCCTTCGCACGCCCCGCAGAGCTGCTTGGCCTCGCGGGTGGACGACCCGGGGGCGGGGAAGAAGAACTCCGGCCCGACCTGGGCGCACAGGGCGGTCTCCGGCCAGGACAGCTCGCGGCCGTCGGCGGTGTGCTCGGCAGTGGTGTTGATCGGCATGCGGACAGACTGCTCGGGGCCGATAAACGACCGATCAACGAACCATTGACGTGCGCGTCCGCCGGTCGCGCCGCCTTGACTGCGGGCGGTCCGGAACAGGCGGCTCAGTGGACGGAGAAGCCTCCGTCGACGTGGATGGCCTGCCCGGTGACATAGGCGGAGGCGCGGCTCGCCAGAAACACCGCCGCGCCCGCGAAGTCCCCGGCCAGGCCGTTGCGCCCCACCATGGTGCGGGCCGCCAGCGCCGCGACTCGTTCGGGGTCCGCCGACAGGTGTGCGTTGAGCGGCGTCGGCACGAACCCGGGCACGAGCGTGTTGCAGGTGACCCCGTACGGCGACCAGGCCTCCGCCTGCGAGCGGGCGAGCGACTCCAGCGCACCCTTGGAGACCCCGTATGCGCCGCTCCGCACGAAGGCCCGGTGCGCCTGCTGGGAGGTGATGTGGATGATCCGTCCGAAGCCGCGTTCGGCCATGCCGGGGCCGAACCGCTGCCCCAGGAGGTAGGGGGCTTCCAGATTGACCGCCATCGTGGCGTCCCACACGTCCTCGCCGAGGTCGTCCAGCGGCGGCCTGAGGTTGACGCCCGCGCAGTTGACGAGGATGTCGGGCTCCCCGAACGCCACGGCCGCCTCCTCGGCTGCGGCGCGCACACCGTCGCGGGTGCTCAGATCGGCGCTCACCCGGGCGGCCCGGCAGCCGTCGTCCGTCAACTCCCCGACGGCCGCAGCGAGCTCCGCCTCCCTGCGGGCGACGATCACGACGCCCGCGCCCGCCCGGGCCAGAGCTCCGGCGATGGCTCGTCCGATGCCGGAACTCCCGCCGGTGACGAGGGCGGTGCGGCCGTCGAGGGAGAAGAGGTCCGAGAGGTACGTCTGTGCATCCATGCCCGCACCTTAGGCGCGCCGGGCGGAGGCGCCGGACGGTGCGTCACCCGTGGTCGTGGGGGTCGTAGCCCGGGATCGTGCCGTCGGGCTTGGCGACCAGGAACAGTCCGGCCATCCCCATGTCGGAGTGGCTCTGCACATGGCAGTGGTACATCCAGGCCCCCGCTCCGACGCCTTCCCCCGCGATGATCTGGAAGCCGAAGGAGTCCGCCGGGCCGGTGATCTTGTTGTCGATGACGCGGCTGACGTCGTCGGGGCCTTCCAGGAGGCCGGTCCTGTTGTCCGCCCAGCGGTGACCGTGCATATGGAAGGTGTGGTAGAACTCGCCGTGCGTGATCATGACGATTTCGACGCGGTCGCCGATCACGGCACGGAACTCGGGAGGGTCGTCCGCGGGTCTGTTGTTGATCGTCATATCGTTGAAGACGACGGTGAACTGCTTGTCGGGCAGGATGTCGCCTTCCCTGCGCACGACCAGCGGGCCGTACAGACCCTTGCGTATGCCGCCGGTGCCGTGGTCGGTGCCCACCACATGGTCGTGGTAGTGCCAGTAGCCCGCGCTGCCGGGACGCCAGGTGCCGTCCTCGCGCCTGCCGGGTGCATGTGTGCGCCAGGTGTAGGTGCGGGCGCCGCCTGCGGGGACGTGGCTGCGGTTGAGCTTGGTGCCGTCGCTGGCGATGTCGTAGTCGACCCCGTGGGGGTGCAGGCTCGCCGGCACGTCCAGCAGATTCTCGAACTCGATGTGCAGGGTGTCGCCTTCGACCAGTTCGATGAGCGGCCCGGGGACGGTGGGCTCGCCCTTTCGGAGACCGTAGCCGAGCCGGCCGTCCGGCAGCTTCTGTGCATAGAGCTTCAGATGGCGCACCCGGCCGCCCGCCGGGGCCTTTCCGAGGGGGGCGGTTTCGGCCGTGTCGGCCGCCGAGGCGGAGGGGATGGATAACGATGTCACGCCGGCGGCCGCGGCCGCGCTTCCCGCGAGCAGCCGACGGTTGAAGCTCCGTCTGTCCATGTCGGAACACTCCACTCTCGTCCGGAGACTGACGAACACGACGATCACACCGTAATGAAATGATCTTTGTTTATCCACGCTCAGGACAAAGTTCATGCCATTGCGGTATTTCCTATTGGCGAACGGCAAGAAGGCGTCTAGTTTCAACGGCTGTCGTTGTGACCACAGAGGGGTGAGTGACCTTATGCAGCGCGCTCGCACCGTACGGCCCCAGCACCGCTTACGAAATCGTCTGGCCCTGACCCTCGGGGTCGGGGCACTGACTGCGTCCCTGTTCGCCGGAGGCGGTACGTCCGCCGCGGCCCAGCCACATCCGGAGCCGGATGCGACAACGTTGTCGCAACCCTCGCCGCCCGGCGGGGACGACGTCAGGGTGCTGGTCTTCCATGCCTCGGCGACCGAGGAGTCCCCCACCGTCGACGCCGGGATCGCCGCGATCGAGTCGATCGGACTGAGCGGCCCGGCCGCTGGGCGGTTCAGCACGGACGCCACCGACGACGCGTCCGTATTCACCGACGAGCGGAGTCTGGGCCGCTACAACGCGGTCGTCTTCCTCACCGGCGGCGGCGACGTCCTGGACCCGGAGCAGGAGCTGGGCCTGGAGGCCTATATGGAGGCCGGGGGCGGCTTTCTGGGCATCCACGAGGCCGCGCGCACAGAGCCGTACTCCGACTGGTTCACCGGGCTCATCGGCGCCCGGCCGACCGGCGCGCCGAGTACGGTGCAGCGTGCGGTCGTCGAGGTGGGCGACCGCCGCCATCCGGCCGCCGCCGCGCTGCCGCTCGAATGGAGGCGTCTGGACAGGTGGTTCAACTGGACGGACAACCCGTCCGGCGCCGTCCACACCGTGGCCCGGGTCAGAGAGAGCAGCTACACCCCGGCCGCGGGCCCGAACGGCTGGGACCACCCGGTGTCCTGGTGCCGCGACTACGACGGCGGACGCTCCTTCTACACCGCGATGGGCGGCACGCCCGCCGCCTTCGCGGAGACCGACTTCCGTGAGCACCTGCGCGGCGCGCTCGCCTGGACGACGCGCCTCGCACGCGCGGACTGCAAGGCGACTGTCGACGCCCACTACACGGCGACCCGGGTCACCAAGCCCAATCAGCCGGGCCGGCACGACCAGATCGGCGAGCCGCACGGCCTGGACATCGCCCCCGACGGGCGGGTGTTCTACATCGGGCGCGGCGGCGGAGACCCGGGCCGGCCGGTGGTCACCGACTGGGACGACCCGGACATCGGCAAGGGCCAGGGCGAGATCCATGTCTATGACCCGCGGACGCGGCAGGTCACCCTGGCGGGTTCGCTGACGGTCTTCGGCAACAAGGGCGGCGGCGGTGAGCTGATCAAGAACGAGGAGGGGCTCCTCGGGATCGCGCTCGACCCGGACTTCGCGGCCAACGGCTGGGTGTATCTGCACTACACCCCGCACTCGCGGATCGACCGCGACACCCATATGGCCGAGCGCCGCGTCTCCCGCCTCACCTTCGACCCGGCCGCCGGCCGACTCGACCCGGCCAGTGAGAAGGTGCTGCTGAAGTGGCCGGTGCAGATCCACAGCTGCTGCCACGCCGGCGGCGGGATGGCCTTCGACTCGCGGGGCAATCTCTACATCGCCACCGGGGACAACAACTCCTCCGGCTTCAGCGGCGGCTACTCCGGCAACAACCCGGAGCCGGCCTTCAAGGGCGTCGGGTTCGCCGACGCCCGCCGCACCGCGGGCAACACCAACAACCTCAACGGCAAGATCCTGCGCATCCACCCGGAAGACGACGGAACGTACACCCTGCCCCCGGGGAACCTGTTCACCGGCGAGGAGCCGGACGAGGGCGGCGGCAAGACCCGCGGCGAGATCTATGTGATGGGGGTGCGCAACCCCGCCCGCATCTTCGTCGACAAGACGACCGACGTACTCTACGCGGGCTGGGTCGGCCCGGACGCGGGCGCGCCGTCGACGACCTGGGGTCCGGCCAAGTACGACACCTTCGCCGCGATCACCAAGGCGGGCAACCACGGCTGGCCGTACTGCATGGGCAACAACCAGCCCTATCGGGACCGCAATCTGCCCGACCCCGGCAAGCCGCTCGGCTGGTACGACTGCGACGCGCCGAGGAACGAGTCCCCCCACAACGACGGACTGGTGCGGCTGCCGCCCGTCACACCGAACACCGTCTGGTACGCGCCCCAGGGCGGCGCGCCGGACTTCCCGCGCGACGCCGACGGCGTGCCCAGCTATCGGCTCCAGGACCAGAAACTGCTGCTGCCCTGGCTCAAGGGCGGCGCGCAGGCAGCCATGAACGGACCCGTGTACCGCTATGACGCGGACAGCGACTCGACGGTGAAGTGGCCCGCGTACTGGGACGGGAAGTGGTTCCTCGGCGACTTCTACGACGGCGGCCAGCCGCGTCATGCGGTGCTGACCGACCCCAGGACGGCCGGCGAGGGCGGGCTCCCGGTGCACGCCGAGACCCTGAAGAAGATCGTCCCGGTCGGTGAGGGCGGCATCCGCAACCTCATGGACTGGAAATTCGCACCGGACGGCTCGCTGTACGTCCTCGACTACGGCCGCGGGTTCTTCACCTCGCACTCGGCGTCGGCACTGTGGCGGATCACCTACACGGGCGGCGGGCCGACGCCTCCGGCCGATCACGTCGTACGCAAGGGGGCCCGGTGAAGCTCACGACGGCACGACGGCCGGCACGACGGCCGGCACGACGGCCGGGACGGCGGCCGGGACGACCACGGCGGACGGCGGGCTTCTGGGCGGCTCTCGTCTCCGCCTTCGCCATGGTCGTGGGCCTGATGTCCGCGGTCGCGTACGGCAAGGCCGACGAGGCGCGGGCCGCGCAGACGCTGATCTGGACCGCCGGCGATCCGATCGACCGCTATCTGTCCTTCCCCACGACGGCCACGGCGGGCCCCACGACCATCGTCTTCGAGAACAGCGCGGCGACCGGCAACACCACCGGCATGCCGCACACGCTCACCTTCGACGTCTCGGACCCCGAGTACAACGGCGACGTCTCCCTGAACATCCTGGCCAACCCGGGCGACGCCCAGGGGGGCAGGCACACGGCCGAGGTGACGCTCACTCCGGGTCGCTACCGCTACTACTGCACCATCCCGGGCCACGGCGCGATGCAGGGCGTTCTCACCGTCTCCGAGAACGGCGGCGAGGACACCGAGCCGCCCGTCACCTCCGCGAAGGTCGAGGGCGACCGCAACGCCGAGGGCGCATACGTCGGGCAGGCGACGGTCACCCTGACGGCGGCCGACGCCGGGTCGGGCGTGGAGCGGATCGAGTACGCGCTCGGCGCGGACGGCGACTGGCGGCCGTACGGCGATCCGCTGGTCGTCAGCGAGGTGGGGGCGCACCGGGTGCGCTACCGGGCCGTCGACCGGGCGGGCAACACGGCCCCGGAGCAGTCCGCGGAGTTCACGGTGGCCGCCCCGCCGACACACGACACCACGCCTCCCGACACCTCGGCGACGGTGAGCGGCGAGCAGAACGATCAGGGCGGGTATCTCGGGACGGCCACGGTCACCGTGACCGCCTCCGACACCGGCTCCGGAGTCAACGCGATCGAGTACGCGCTCGGCGCGGACGGCGACTGGCAGCCTTACACGGCGCCGGTGGCGGTCCACGAGGCCGGGGAGCACACGGTCCGCTACCGGGCGAGAGACAGGGCGGGCAACGCGTCCTCGCCGAAGGAGGTCGCCTTCACCGTGGTCACCCCGCCGACCCCGGACTCCACGCCGCCCACGACGTCGGCCGCCGTGAGCGGTCAGCGGAACTCGGACGGCGCGTACATCACGAGCGCCGCCGTGCGGCTGACGGCGTCCGACGACGACTCGGGGGTGGAGAGGACGGAGTACTCCCTCGACGGCGGCCCCTATCTCGCGTACACGGCGCCGGTCGTCGTCGACCGGGTCGGCTACCACGCGGTGCTGCACCGGGCGACCGACAAGGCGGGCAACACCTCCGAGGCCCGGAAGGTCTCCTTCACGGTCGCGGAGGGCGGGGGCGTGCCCGCGCCCCACTGCCCCGAGTACGACGAGCGGCTGACCGTCATCGTGGGCACGGTCGACTCGGGGGTGCCGAACCGGATGACCAACCGCCGCTGCACGGTCAACGAGCTGATCGAGGACGAGAAGGACTGGTCGTCGCACGCCCTTTTCCTCAAGCATGTCGACGCGGTGCTCGACGGGCTGCTCGCCGACGGGGTGATCGACCGGCGCGAGCACGGGACGGTCTACCGGGCGGCGGAGGACTCCGGCATCGGCAGGCCGGGGCAGCACACGGGCTACCGCGATCTCTTCGACGGCACGGCCTCGTCGTTCGCGAAGTGGCAGCATGTCGGGGGCGGTTCCTTCGCTCTGAACGACGACGGGTCGATGACCAGCGGCGTGACCGAGGGCGGTCTCGGGATGCTGTGGTTCCCGCAGCGCCAGTACGGGGACTTCTCCCTCAAGCTCCGGTGGCGCGATGACGCGGCGGGCGACGCCAACGCCAACAGCGGGGTGTTCGTGCGCTTTCCCTCGGTGCACGACCATCCGGAGGAGCCGCGCCCCGAGTGGGTCGCCATCAGGTACGGCCACGAGGTGCAGGTGCTCGACCGGCCGGACGGCGACATGTACAAGACGGGTTCGGTGTACGGGTTCGACCGGGTGGGGCTCGCGGGCGCCGGGGTGACGCCCAAGGGCACCTGGAACGACTACGAGATCCGGGTGACAGGCCAGCACTACGAGGTCTACCGAAACGGCGTTCTGGTCAATGAGTTCGACAACGACCGCGGTCAGGAGTTCTATCCGCCGCGCGCCGGCGATCCCGGCACGGACGGTCGGCGGTACGCGACGGGGTACATCGGCTTGCAGGTGCACGGCACGGCGGATGTGATCTCCTACCGCGACATCCGGATCAAGGAGCTGTGAGTGCGATGCGCCCGGGGGCTCCGCCCCCGGGCGCCGGACCTCCGGCCGTGTCCCCGAACTCCCCCGGCCGGGCCGGTACTCAGCCTCGCCTGGGGGCACCTCCGTGGGGGCGCCCCCGGACGGAGTCTGGGGGAGGTAGCTGGGGGAGTTTGAGGCGCGGGGTCCGGGGCTGAGCCCTGGGCGCTTTTGAGGCGCGGGGTCCGGGGCTGAGCCCTGGGCGTTTTTGAGGCGCGGGGTCCGGGGCTGAGCCCTGGGCGTTCAGGCGCCGTCGCGTCGGGCCCGGCTCGGCTGGACCCGCTTCGGCTCGCCCGGCATCTTGGGATGGTCCGGCGGGTACGGCAGATCGCCGAGGCCGTGCTCGGCCTCGTCGCGGCGGGCCAGCTCCAGCAGGCTCTCCAGGCTGAATCGGGTGTCGTCCATGTCCGCGTGGACGTCGCCCGCCTCGGCGTAGCGGACGGGCATCGTCGTGATGTCGAAGTCCTGCGGCGACGCGTCGTCGACCTCGTCCCAGCGCAGCGGCGCGGAGACGGGCGCATGGGGGCGGGGGCGCACCGAGTACGCGGAGGCGATGGTGCGGTCCCGCGCGGTCTGGTTGTAGTCGACGAAGATCCGTTGGCCGCGCTCCTCCTTCCACCACTTGATGGTCACCCGGTCGGGCATCCGGCGCTCGAGCTCCCGGCCGCAGGCGATCGCGGCGCGCCGCACCTGGGTGAAGGTCCAGCGGGGCTCGATGGGCACGAAGACATGGAGGCCGCGGCCGCCGGAGGTCTTGGGCCAGCCGCGCAGTCCGTGCTCGTCGAGGACGGCGCGGAGTTCGTGGGCTGCCCGGACGGCGTCCGCGTAGTCGGTGCCGGGCTGCGGGTCGAGGTCGAGGCGCAGCTCGTCGGGGTGCTCGGTGTCGTCGCGCCGTACGGGCCAGGGGTGGAAGGTGACGGCGCCGAGGTTGGCGGCCCAGACGACGGCCGCGGGCTCGGTCGGGCACATCTCGTCGGCGGAGCGGCCGCTGGGGAAGGTGATGTGCGCGGTGGGGATCCAGTCGGGGAGGTTTTTCGGGGCGCGCTTCTGGAAGAAGGACTCGCCGTTCACTCCCTCGGGGTAGCGCTCCAGGGTGGTGGGGCGGTTGCGCAGGGCCCGGGTGATCCCGTCGCCGACCGCGAGGTAGTAGCGGACCATGTCGAGCTTGGTGTAGCCGCGCTCGGGGAAGTAGACCTTGTCGGGGTTGGAGACGCGTACGGTCCGCTCCCCCACCTCCAGTTCCACGGCTCCGGCCATGTGCGTCAGCGTATGCCGTGCCGATATTTATTGCATATCAGACAATCCATCTATGGATCTGCCCGTGATGCCCCCGGTCAAGCCGATGCTGGCCAAGTCCGTGAAGAAGATCCCGCCCGGCATGCAGTACGAGGCGAAATGGGACGGCTTCCGGGCGATCGTCCACCGGGACGGGGACGAGATCGTGCTCGGCTCCCGCACCGGGAAGCCGCTCACCCGCTACTTTCCCGAGCTGGCCGCCGTCCTGGCGGAGCAGTTGCCGCCGCGCTGCGTGGTGGACGGCGAGATCGTGATCGTGCACGGCGGGCGGCTGGACTTCGACCGGCTCACCGAACGCATCCATCCGGCGGATTCCAGGGTGCGGATGCTCGCCGAGCGGACCCCGGCGAGCTTCGTCGCCTTCGATCTGCTCGCGCTGGGCGACGAGTCCCTGCTCGACGCCCCGCTGGCAGAGCGCCGGGCCAGGCTGACGGCGATGCTGGCCCAGGCGCGGCCGCCGGTCCATCTGGCGCCCGCGACGAGGGACGAGTCCGTGGCGGCCCGGTGGTTCGAGCAGTACGAGGGGGCGGGCCTGGACGGGATCGTGGCCAAGCCGCTGGATCTTCGTTACCGGCCGGACGCCCGGCTGATGTTCAAGGTCAAGCATGAGCGGACCGCGGACGCGGTCGTGGCCGGCTACCGGTGGCACAAGAGCGGTCCGGTGGTCGGCTCGCTGCTCCTCGGGCTGTACGACGACCGGGGCACGCTCCAGCACGTCGGCGTCTGCGCGGCGTTCTCCATGAAACGGCGCGAGGAGCTGGCAGCCGAGCTGGAACCGCTGCGGATGGCGGACGCGTCGGAGCATCCCTGGGCCGCGTGGGCCAGGGAGAGCGCGCATGAGACCGCGCGGCTGCCGGGTGCGCCGAGCCGCTGGTCGGGCAAGAAGGATCTGTCATGGGTGGCGCTGAGGCCGGAGCGGGTGGCCGAGGTGGCCTATGACCACATGGAGGGCGACCGGTTCCGGCATACGGCCCAGTTCCGACGCTGGCGGCCGGACCGTACGCCGGAGAGCTGCACCTATGCGCAGCTCGAGGAGCCGGTCGGCTATGACCTCGCCGAGGTGCTGTCGGCTCCCTGAATCGCCGCCCCGGGTTCCCGACGCGCCTTCCCGGGCCGGCCGGCTGCTCAGGCGCCGGTGATGGTGGGGTGCTGCCCGTCCGCGTCCAGGACGTAGGAGCCGGTGAAGGTCGGGTGGTCGCCGTCCTCCACCAGGGCGATACAGCCCGGCGTGGCGTTCGAGACGGTGAGCAGACGGGTGTCGTCGTTGGAGATGCTCAGCGTGCCGGTGGCGTTGTCGTATGTCACCGCGACCTCGCCCGTGACATCGAAGTCGCAGGTGACGATGGAGAGATGGGCGCTGATCCCCTCGATGAACCCGGTGGTCACACCGGTCTCAGCCTGGTGTGTCACCGCCTGGACGCGCCAGGCGGGGTCGGTGTCGGCGATCGGGGTCACGGAGCCCACGGGGCTGGCGCAGGGCTGGGACTCGGCGCCGAAGCTCGCCTCCGCGATGTCGCCGACGTGGGCCGGGTTGCCGGTGGCGTCGAAGAGCTCTCCGGCGGCTGCGGCCGTGGGGCAGGTGACCTGGAAGCCGTTGACGGACAGCACGGTGTCCGCGGACAGGGCGGTGAAGGCGGCGGGAGAGGCGGGGCCGACAGTCCACTCGGACGGCGCCGCGGAGGCGGGGGCGGCGGCGAGGGCGAGGGCGGCGGTCGCGGCCGCGGTGACGGCGGCGAGCGCTCCTAACGGCTGCTTTCGGGACGTATCCACGGGACGTTCCTCCGATGGGTCGGAATGGTTTCGCGACGCGAGCGGCTCAGGACGCCGCGGTGTTCCGGTTCACATGCGCACCGTGACGATCCGTGACGTTACTTGCGGGAAACTTAGCTGCACAATGCCGCTGGTCAAGATTTTCCGAGGTGCGGAATTTCCTGGCACCAGCCGAGCGAATCTTTCGGCCGCTTTGTCAGACCGTGCGCAATCCGGGTGCTCGGCGACGGAACAACCGTGTCCGGATGCACTCCCTCACGCCCTGCCCCGCCCTCCCGACCGGTGTGCACTGGTATGGACTTGGTCTATGTTCGGCAGCCGATGCCGCCCCCGCCTGCCGCCCCGGGGAGAGACCCCCATGCCCAAAGACACGCTCGGCCCGCTGCCCCCGGAGTTCGCCGCTCTCATCCGCCCGGAACTGCCCGGTCTGATCAAGGAGATCGGGATCGAGGTCGTCCACGCCTACCCCGAGTACGCCCGGCTGCTCGACGCCCCCTACGGCCACGGCATCCGCGTCGGCGTCGAGCAGTCCATCTCCGCCTTCGTCGACCGGGTGGCCGAGCCCTCGGCGCCCTCCGCCCTGCGGGACGAGATGTGCCGGAGGTTCGGCAGGTTCGAGGCGTACGAAGGCCGCAGCATGGAATCACTCCAGGGCGCCTACCGGCTCGGGGCGCGCATCGCGCTGCGCCGGGCGAAGAAGGTGGGCCGCAGGCACCATCTCTCCCCCACGACGATGCTGAGCTTCGCGGACGCCCTGTTCGCCTATGTCGAGGAGCTGGAGGCGCTCTCCCGCGAGGGCTATCTGGAGGTGCGGGCACGGTCCGGGGAGCAGTCGGAGGTGCTGCGCCGGCGGCTGCTGCATCTGCTGCTCGCGGGTCGGCCGACGCCCGGGACGGCGGTCGCGGAGCTGGCGGAGCAGGCCGCCTGGCCGCTGCCAGTCCAGGTGACCCTGGTCGCGCTGCGCGCACCGGCCGAGCTGGAGCGGTCCGATCTGGACAACGATGTCCTCACCGATCTCGGCGACCCCCGGCCCCATCTGCTGATCCCCGGCCCCCTCACCCCCGGCCGACGGCGCATGCTGGACACCGCGCTGTTCGGCGCCCGCGCCGCCGTCGGCCTGACCGTCGCGACCGCCGAGGCCCGCCACTCGCTGCGCTGGGCGCGCCGCACGCTGGAGCTCGTCGACGCGGGCGTCATCGAGGCGGGCCCGCTGGCGCAGGCCGCGGACCATCTCGTACCGCTGTGGCTGCACTCAGACCCGGCCCTGCTCGACCGGCTGACCGAGCGGGAGCTGGCCCCGATCGCCGGGCTGACGCCGGCGCGCCGGGGCCGGCTCGTGGAGACCCTGCGGGTCTGGCTGGACACCCGCGGCACGGCCGTGCGGATGGGCGAGCTGCTCGCCGTCCACCCGCAGACGGTGCGCTACCGGATGCGCAGCCTGGAGTCCCTCTTCGGCGACCAACTGGCGGACCCGGAGCGGCGGTTCGCCATGGAGGCGGCCTTGCGGGCCACCCACCGGCGGTGACGGGACGCCACTGTGCGTCGTCGCCGCGGCGCCGGACCACGATCGATTGGGGTGCGGGGCCCGGGGTCGCGTATGGTGGGCCGACGGCGCTGCCCGGCTGTGGGGGTGCAGCGAGCCCGGTTGTGCGCCGTCTCCTGTACGAGCCGTTCCCCTGATCACTTCGGGGCGGATGTGTTCGGCGAGGCCGGCGGCCGGTACCGCCCGGAGCCGGCCGCAGCAGAGCGAGACCCCGAAGGACTTCATGTGACCGCGTCGCCCCTCGTACCCGTGCCGATCCCCGATCGCGTCGCAGCGATGATTGGGGCCTGCATGCCGATCCACGTCCTGCAGGCCGAGGTGGACGCGGAGTGCGCCGCGCGTGAGGTGCACCGGCTGCGCGACCCTCTGTCCGGCGAGTCCCGGGCCGCCCGCGAGCACGCCCTGTCGGCCCTGGCCTCCGCCAACAAGGTCCTCGCCGCCTACAACCCGGGCCTGACGGTCCGGCCGCGGCGCTCCGGCGGCGCTCCGTACGGGGTGTGACCCCCCGGGGCGGAACCCCTTCTACACCCCCGCAGCCGACCGGAAGGCACGGCGGCAGGCGTGCGGGCTGGTGCCGACCCCTGTGGGCCACGGTCACCGTGCTGATGATCGTCCGCCCGGGTTCCACGACCGGGGCCTGACGGCGGTCAGCCGGCGTCGTCCGCGGGGTTGAGGAAGACTCCGTCCACGTACACCCAGGACCCTTCGTGGCGCTCGAAGGAGCTGCGCTCGTGCAGCGCGCCCCGCTTGCCGTGGCGCCGGAAGCGGGCGCGGAAGGTCACGGTCCCGGTGGTGTGGAAGGCGGTGCCGTCCTCGGTGTCCTCGATCTCCAGGCCGGTCCAGTGGATGCCGGGGTCGAGCTCCAGCCGCTCGGGCCTGGTGCGCGGGTGCCAGGTGCGCAGCAGATACGCCGCGTCGCGGACGACGAAGGCGCTGTAGCGGGAGCGCATCAGCGTCTCGGCGGTCGGGGCGGCCGACTCGCCAGAGTGGAATCGTCCGCAGCATTTCCCGTACGGCTCCGGCAGTCCGCAGGGGCAGGGCGATTCGGCGGTGAGCTCCGGGGTGCGGGTTCGTCCGGGGCGGAGGCGGCTGCGTCGAGACATGCCTCCATTTTCCGCCATTGAGCACGGGGGCCCGCGTGTGCCTTCCGAGGCGCTCGGGTCCTCCGTATGCTCCTGCGTCGAGCACTGCGTTACCACCGGTAAAGAGGTGTCATGGCCATGTCGCTCGCCATGTCACTCTACGCGCGCATGGGGAGGCCACGGGTGGGCAGTACACGACGCACCTTCATGGCGGGGACCGCGGCGGCAGGCGGCACGGCGGCGCTCGGAACGGCGGGCGCCGGCACGGCTCGGGCGAGGGAGCGGAGGCCGCCCCAAAGGGCCGGCCGCCCGTCGGCAGCCGTGCTCGGCGGCGGGGTCGCAGGGCTGACCGCCGCCCACGAACTCGCCGAGCGGGGCTTCCACGTCACCGTGTACGAGCGGCGGGCACTGGGCGGCAAGGCCCGCAGCATGGACGTCCCCGGCAGCGCGAAGGGCGGCCGCCGGCCGCTGCCCGCCGAGCACGGCTTCCGCTTCATCCCCGGCATCTACCACAACCTGCCGGACACGATGCGGCGCATTCCCTTCCCCGGCAACGCCCGCGGCGTGTGGGACAACCTGGTCGCACCCGGCGAGATGATGTTCGCCCGGACGGGCGGCCGCGAGGACATCCGGCTGCCGATCCCCTACCCCGGCCACCGGCCCGAGGAGCTGACCCCCGAGGAGCTCCGCCGTGCCCTGACGGCGGCCCTCGACACCGCCTTCCGCCTCCCCTTCCATGAGACGGCGTATTTCGTCAACCGTGCTCTGGTCTTCCTCACCAGCTGCGACGAGCGCCGCAACGGGCCCTGGGAGCGCACACCCTGGTGGGACTTCACCCGCGCCGCAGAGATGTCGTACGACTACCAGCGCATCCTCGCGGTCGGCATCACCCGCAACATCGTGGCCACCAAGGCCGAGGAAGCCAGCACCCGCACGGTCGGCGCCCTCGGCGAGGCCTTTGTCTTCAACGCCCTGGGCCGCGGTGCGGACGGCCCGCCCGACCGGCTGCTGAACGCGCCCACCAACGAGGCGTGGCTCGACCCGTGGGCCGCACATCTGCGCTCGCTCGGCGTGGAGTTCAGGATCGGCTGGACGGTGCGGGAGGTGCTGTACGGGGACGGGCGGGTGACCGGCGTCGCGGTCGACGACCCCGGCGGCGTGCGCCGTACCGTCACCGCCGACCACTACGTCTCGGCGATGCCCGTGGAGCACGCCCGGCGCACCTGGGGCGCGGCTCTTCGGGCGGCCGACCCCCAGCTGGGCCGCTGCGACCTGCTGCAGACGGACTGGATGACGGGCATCCAGTTCTATCTCACCGAGCCGCCGCCGACCGTGCGCGGCCACTTCAACTGCATCGACTCCCCCTGGTCGCTGACCGCGATCGCCCAGGCCCGGCACTGGCCCGGCCGGGCCTTCGCGGCGGACTACGGCGACGGCACGGTCGTGGACTGCCTGTCGGTGGACATCTCGGAGTGGGACAGGCCGGGCATCCTGTACGGCAGGACGGCCAAGCAGTGCACCCGCACCGAGGTCGCCCGCGAGGTGTGGGCACAGCTCAAGGCCTCCGTCAACGACACCGGAAAAGCGGTGCTCAAGGACAGTGCGCTGCACTCGTGGCATCTCGACCCGGGCGTGGACGGCCTGGGGACACCGAACCCGGTCAACGAGGACGAGCTGCTCATCCATCCGGTCGGCACCTTCCACAACCGGCCGTCGGCCGGGACCCGCATTCCCAACTTCTATCTGTCCGGGGACTTCGTCGCCGTCGACATCGATCTGGCGACCATGGAGGGAGCCAACGCCTCCGCGCGCCAAGCGGTCAACGCGCTGCTGGAGCGGACCGAATCGCCGGCCGAACGCTGCACGGTCACACCGCTGTACCGTCCGCGGGAGCTGGAAGCCGTCAAGCGGCACGACCGCCTCCGCTACCGGTTGGGGCTGCGCAATATCTTCGACCTGGGATGACGGCCTGCTGCCGGTAGCGTACGGAGGCATGAAGCTCACCATTCTCGGCGGCGGAGGTTTCCGGGTGCCCCTGGTCTACGGGGCGCTCCTCGGCGACCGCGGCGAGGGCCGGGTCACCAGGGTCACCCTGCACGATGTGGACGCCGACCGGGTCGCGGCGGTGGCGAGGGTCCTCGCCGAGCAGGCGGCCGGACACGCCGACGCGCCCGAGACAGCGGTCGCGCACGATCTCGACGAGGCGGTGCGGGGCGCGGACTTCGTCTTCTCGGCGATCCGGGTCGGCGGGCTCGCGGGCCGGGCGGCGGACGAGCGGATCGCGCTGGCCGAGGGGGTGCTGGGACAGGAGACCGTCGGCGCGGGCGGGATCGCCTATGGGCTGCGCACGGTGCCGGCCGCCATGCATATCGCGGGCCGGGTGGCCGCGCTCGCCCCGGACGCCTGGGTCATCAACTTCACCAATCCGGCAGGCCTGGTGACGGAGGCCATGTCACGGATCCTCGGGGAGCGGGTGATCGGCATCTGCGACTCGCCGGTGGGCCTGGGGCGGCGCGTAGCGCGTGTTCTCGGGGCCGATCCGGGCACGGCGTGGTTCGACTACGTGGGCCTCAACCATCTCGGCTGGCTGCGCGGACTGCGTGTCGGCGGCCGTGACGAGCTGCCGCGGCTGCTCGCCGACGAGAAGGCTCTGGAATCCTTCGAGGAGGGCCGGCTGTTCGGCCCTCAGTGGCTTCGGTCGCTCGGCGCGATCCCCAACGAGTACCTCCACTACTACTACTTCAACCGGGAGGCGGTGCGCGCCTACCAGGAGGCCGGGCGCACCCGCGGAGCGTTTCTGCTGGACCAGCAGTCCGGCTTCTACGAGCGGATGCGGCGGCCGGACACGCCCGCACTGGCCGCGTGGCGGGAGACGCTCGCCGAACGCGAGGCCACCTATATGGCAGCGAACCGGGCGGCCGCCGGGGCCGGGGAGCGCGCCGCGCAGGACCTGGAGTCCGGCGGCTACGAGAAGGTCGCGCTCGCGCTCATGCGGGCGATCGCGTGCGACGAGCGCAGCACGCTGATCCTCAATGTGCGCAACCGCGGGACGCTGTCCGAGCTCGACGACGACGCGGTGATCGAGGCGCCGTGCCTGGTGGACGCCAATGGCGCTCATCCGGTGGCGGTCGAGCCGCTGCCCTACCACGCGGCGGGGCTGGTGACCGCGGTGAAGGCGGTCGAGCGCGAGGTGCTCAACGCTGTGGCGGACCGTTCGCGGGCGAGCGCGGTGAAGGCGTTCGCGCTGCATCCGCTGGTCGACTCGGTGACGACCGCGCGCCGGCTCGTCGACGCCTACGCCGCGGGGCATCGCGAGCTCGCTCATCTGGCCGGAGGCGGCTGACCGGCCTCCGGCGATCTCACCCGGACGCAGCAGCGGAGTCCTTACGTACCTGTGACGGCCCGGCGCGCAACACCGACCTGGGGCGCTCGGACCCGTAGCGTCAGCGATATGCGTGTACTTGTCACAGGAGGCGCGGGCTTCATCGGCTCGCAGGCAGTGGCGGCTCTCGCGGCACGCGGGCACGATCCGGTCGTGCTCGACGCACTGCTCCCCTCCGCCCATCCCGAGCCCCCTCCGCCGCACCCCGACGCCGAGCTGATCCACGGGGACGTACGGGACCCGGCGACGGTCCTGCGGGCGCTGCGCGGTGTGGACGCCGTATGCCACCAGGCGGCCATGGTGGGTCTCGGCAGGGACTTCGCCGACGCGCCCGCATATGTCGGCTGCAACGACCTGGGCACGGCGGTGCTGCTGGCGGCGATGGCCGAGACGGGCGTGGCGGAGCTGGTGCTGGCGGGCTCGATGGTGATCTACGGCGAGGGCCGCTACGACTGCGCACGCTGCGGGCCGGTGCGGCCGGGGCCGCGGGCGGCAGCGGACCTCGACGCGGGGCGGTTCGAGCCGCGGTGCCAGGTGTGCGGGGCGGAGCTGACGCCCGGTCTGGTCACCGAGGACGCACCGGCCGACCCGCGCAATGTGTACGCGGCGACCAAGCTGTCCCAGGAGCATCTGGCGGCCGCGTGGGCCCGTGCGACGGGCGGCCGGGCGGTGGCACTGCGGTACCACAACGTGTACGGCCCCGGAATGCCCAGGGACACCCCGTACGCGGGCGTCGCCTCCTTCTTCCGGTCCGCGCTGGCCCGCGGCGAGGCCCCCCGGGTGTTCGAGGACGGGCGGCAGCGTCGGGACTTCGTCCATGTCCGGGATGTGGCGGAGGCCAACGCCACCGCCCTGGAGGCGCTGCACGGGCGCGAGCCGGGCGTGCTGACCCCGTACAACGCCGGCAGCGGCGCCCCGCACACCGTCGGCGAGATGGCGTCCGCGCTGGCGCGGGCGTACGGAGGGCCCGCGCCGGAGGTCACCGGCGAGTACCGGCTGGGCGATGTGCGGCACATCACCGCGGACTCGTCACGGCTCGCCGCCGACCTGGGCTGGAAGGCACGGGTCGGCTTCGCCGAGGGCATGGCGGAGTTCGCGGCGAGCGCCCTGCGCAGAGGAACGGAGACGTCGGAGTGACGGCGGATGTGGTGCTGCCCTGTCTGGACGAGGCGGAGGCTCTGCCGTGGGTGCTGGAGCGGATCCCGGCCGGCTGGCGGGCGATCGTGGTCGACAACGGTTCGACGGACGGCTCCGACCGGATCGCGCGCGAGCTCGGCGCGCGTGTGGTGTACGAGGGGCGGCGCGGCTTCGGAGCCGCGTGCCATGCGGGACTTCAGGCGGCCGACGCGGACGTCGTCTGCTTCTGCGACTGCGACGCCTCGCTGGATCCCGGCCTGCTGCGGGAGTTCGTCCGGCAGGTGGCGGACGGGGAGAGCGACCTGGTGCTCGGCCGGCGGCGACCGCGGGGACGGGGCGCCTGGCCGCTGCACGCCCGCGCCGGGAATCTGGCGCTCTCCCGGATGCTGCGCCGCCGCACCGGGCTGCGGCTGCACGACCTCGGTCCGCTGCGCGCCGCGCGCCGCAAGGATTTGCTGTCCCTGGAGCTGACCGACCGGCGCAGCGGCTACCCCCTCCAGATGGTGGTGCGCGCAGCCGACGCGGGCTGGCGGGTCGCGGAGCGGGATGTGCCGTATCTGCCGCGCGCGGGCAGGTCGAAGGTCACCGGGACCTGGCGCGGCACATGGCAGGCGGTGCACGACATGCGGGCGGTCCTGGCGGAGCCGGGAGGTGCGGTCCGGTGACGGGCGGTCAGACGGCGGGCGGCCAGGCGGCGAGCGGCCAGGCGGCGAGCGGCCAGACGGCGAGCGGCCAGACGGCGAGCGGCCAGACGGCGAGCGGCCAGACGGCGAGCGGCCAGACGGCGAGCGGCCAGGCAGCGAGCGGCCGGACGGCGGGCGGCCGGACGGCGGGCACCCTCCTGGTCATCGCCAAGGAGCCGGTGCCGGGGCGGGTGAAGACCCGGCTGACGGCGGAGTTCTCGCCGCGGGAGGCGGCGTGGCTGGCCGAGGCGGCCCTGGCCGACACCCTGGAGACCGTGCGCGCCACCCCGGCGGCGCGGCGGATCCTGGTCCTCGACGGGCGCCCCGGCGACTGGCTGCCCGGCGGCTTCGAGGTGGTGCCGCAGTGTCCGGGCGGCCTCGACACCCGGCTCGCGCACGCCTTCGGGCAGTGCGCGGGGCCCGCCCTGCTGGTCGGGATGGACACCCCGCAGATCACCTGCGCACTGCTCGCCGAGGGCCTTGAGACCACCGCCCGCGGCGCCTGCTTCGGCCCGGCCGCCGACGGCGGCTTCTGGGCGCTGGGCCTCGCCCGGCCGGCCCCGGAACTGCTGCTCGGGGTGCCGATGTCGACGACCGACACCGGGGCCGTACAGCGTGCACGGCTGGTGCGCGCCGGTCTCGCGGTGGGCGAGCTGCCCGTCCTGCGGGACGTCGACACGCCGCACGACGCCCGGACGGTGGCCGCCGAGGCCCCGTGGACGCGGTTCGCGGCGGCCCTTGCCGCGCTGTCGGGCACGCCCAGCGGGGTGCGATGACCGCGCCCGCCTGGCAGGCCGACCCGTACGCCGAAGCGCTGCGCACCGGCCGCGGGCCGCTGTATCTGCGGCGGGCCGACGGCTGGCTGCTGCCGCTGGAGGTGGAACGGTGGTGCGGGGCCCCGGACGCCGCGGACCTGACCGTGCTGCGCCGCTGCCGGGGCACGGTCCTCGACATCGGCTGCGGACCCGGGCGGCTGGTCGCCGCGCTCGCGGAGCTGGGCCGGCCGACGCTGGGCATCGACGTTTCCCCGGAGGCGGTGGAGCGCACGGTGCGTCTCGGCGGCAGCGCGCTCCGCCGGTCGGTCTTCGACCCTCTGCCGAGGGAGGGCAGTTGGGGCACCGCCCTCCTGATCGACGGCAACATCGGCATCGGCGGCGACCCTCGGGCCCTCCTCGAGCGGGTGGCCTCACTCCTCGCGCCCGACGGGGTGCTGCTCGCGGAGACGGCCGCCCAGGACGTGGACGAACGCGCCCAGGTCCACGTCTGCGACGGCGGCCGCGCCCAGGGCGCCGCGTTCCCCTGGGCCCGCGTGGGCGCCCCGGCACTGCTCCGCCACGCCCGTGAGGCGGGGTGGGCGACCCCGCCGGAACACCGGGTGGACCGGTGGGCGGTGGGCGGCCGGGCGTTCGTGGCGCTGCGACGGGCGTCCCGGACCGGGGTCCCTGTCCCCGGCCCCCCGCGCCGGAGGGAGCCGCAGGACTGACGCCCCGCTCCCCGGAAGGCGGCGGCTTCGCGCCGCGAGGGCCGGATCGTGATGATGGCGGCCATGGACCGGCACGGGGGAGCGGCCGCCCGGACCGCGACGCCGCCGCAACGCGCCGGGACGGCGCCCCGTCGCACGGGCAGTGGACGACGCTCCCGGGATGTGCCCTCGGACTGGCGCGCGGGGCCGGCCGGGCAGGGGGACACCGGTTCACCTGGCGGGGGCTCCGCCCCGGACCCTGCTCCTCAATCGCCGGAGGGGCCGAGAATCTCCAGCCCGTCCGGGGAAGGCGGTCGGGGGGGACGGACGACTCGGCCGAAGGACACACAGGGGGCTGGGGTCCTGCCGCGGCAGGCCACCGCCCGGCGCCGGGGCGGCGCCACCCGTCTGAGGGTGTGGGAGCCTGTCCCGCATGGAACGGGCGGGCGCGTGGGGAGCGCACCATGTTCACTGGTCGCGGTGGAGACGGGGAGTGCGGAGCCAGGAGGGGCGGCGGGGGACGCGGAGCCAGGAGGGGCGGCGGGGACGGCGGCCCCGCAGGGCGCGGGCCGTCAGGACAAGGGCCGTGACGACGGCGATCGCCGCCATGGCGAGCAGCCAGTTGCGGGGGTAGTCCAGCGGCAGCACCGACGGGTTGCGCCGGACCGGGGCCAGCATCGGCGGGAGCGCGATCGCCGTCAGCGCGGCCGCGACGATCAGCGCCCCGCGGACCAGCCCGCGCGCCGGGACGCTCGCCACGAGCAGCCCCACGGTCAGCACGAACGGCGCGATGAGGCCGTCGTGGAGCACGATCGCCCCGGCCAGCCACACCGCCACCTCCGACAGCTCGCCGCCGGTCCACAGCAGCCGCCCGCCGATCGCGATCAGCAGGACGCCGAACGCGCCCACGGCGTACCGCACCATCAGATGATCTCCATTCTGGCGACCCACTTGGTCTGCCATACGCCGGGCCGGTTGGGCGCGATGACACGGGCCGGGAAGCCGTGGTCCAGGGAGAGGACCTGGCCGTTGAGACGCAGGGCCAGCAGGGTCAGCGGGTCCTCCGTGTAGCCTCCGCCCATCTCCATCACCCGGTAGGCGCCGCGCCGCTCCATGGAGACGACCCGGACGAGCGAGTCGGGACGGCCTCCGGCGCGGGCGACCAGGTCGCGCATGCGGACGCCGCTCCAGGTGGCGTACTTGCTCCAGCCCTCCACACAGGCGATCGGCAGCCGCACGGTGTGCTGGGCCATGGCGGCGAGTTCGTCGAGGGTCAGCTCGTAGCTGTCGCGGCCCAGCACGGTCAGCCGGTATCCGGACAGGTCTCGGCCGACCATCCCGGCCTGGGCCGCGGAGCGGTTGACGGGCAGGCCCTGTTCCCCGTAGTCGGGGTCTCGCGGTGCGAAGAGGATGAGGCTCTTGAGCGGGGTGACGGTCTGGCCGACGGTGGTCACGGTGACCGCGCCGACCGCGGCCGACACGCCGATCAGCAGGGACCGCCGGTCCGGACCGTCCGCCGCCGGCAGCTCCAGCGTGCCGGGCGACTGCCGACTCCAGTGCGCCTTGATCTCCGGGTACTTGACGGCGATGTGCAGCACCAGCGAACCGAACACGACCCATGCGACCGCGAAGTGCACGGGCACGAACGAGAACGGCCAGGGGTACCACTGGATGATGTTCAGCAGCCCGGTGAGCAGCTGGAACACCGACGCCGCGACGAGCACCGCGATGGAGAGCCGCTCCAGCGCGTGCCGCACGGAGCTGACCGGCGGCCAGACGAACAGTCTCGGGTAGACGGTCCACAGCTTGGCGAACAGCAGGGGGATCGCGGCGATGCCGCTGGCGACGTGGATGCCCTGGGTGAGCCGGTAGCCCCATACGGGCCTGCTGGGCAGCACCCCGGCCAGCCAGTCGGGCGGCCGCTGCACATAGTGGCTGAGGAACCCGGTGAGGAAGCACAGGGCGATCAGCACGCCCAGCCAGCGGCCGATCACCGTGGCAGTGCGCGGATCGTGCAGCCGCCCTTTGAACTCCGGCAGCGGCGGCTTCGGCAAGCGCGGCTTCGGCAGGCGGGGCCTCGGCAGTTTCACCGAGGGGAGCCGCAACGACGGCATGCGCAGCGACGGCTTGGGCAGCCGGAAGCGCGGGGGCCAGGGGAGCCGTGGGGTCCTCATGTCCTCCACCATCCCCCCGGCGGGCCCCTCCCGGGGGGCGCGACACCTTACGGAATGCGGACGTCGCGTGCCGCGTCGCTCTCCCCGCCCGCCCCGGATGCCAGGCTGATGCCTGTGATCAATCCGCGTACCCTCGCCGCCGGAGGGCTGCTGGCGGCCCTGACCGCCGTCGTCGCCCTGACCGTGCGCAAGGACGGCTATGTCTCCGACCCCGTGGGGCTGGCCTGGTGGTATGCCGCCTGCTGGGCGCTGTTCGCCGTGGCCGTTTTCGCGGTGCGGAAGGTTCCGGCGCGTCAGGCGGCGGTGCTCATCGCGGCCGGGGGCGTCGCGGTCGCGGCGACCGGGCTGCTGGCTCCCCCGCGGACCAGCACGGACTCGTTCCGCTATGCGTGGGACGGCCGGGTGCAGGCCGCCGGGATCTCCCCGTACGATCATCCGCCCGCCGCGCCGGAGCTGGTGAAGCTGCGCGACGACTGGCTGTTCCCCGCCGGCGACGCCTGCGGGCTTCCGGAGCGGGTGCGGATTCCGGGGCCGAAGGGCGAACCGCACTGCACCCGGATGAACCGGCCGCAGGTTCACACGATCTATCCGCCGGTGGCGGAGGGCTACTTCCTGCTGGTGCACGGGCTGTCCCCGGACGGCTCCCGGCACAAGGGGCTCCAGATCGGCGGGGTCGCGCTGTCGGCCGGTGTGACGGCGGTCCTGCTGCTGGTCCTGCGGCGGCGCGGCGATCCCCGTCTCGCCGCGCTGTGGGCGTGGTGCCCGATCGTGCCGATCGAGGCGGTCAACAACGCCCATGTGGACGTCCTGGGGGTGCTGTTGGCGGTGGCCGGTCTGGCGCTGGTCGCACAGCGGCGACGCGGCGCGGGCGGGGCGCTGCTCGGCGCGGCGGTCGCGGCCAAGCTGATGCCGGCCGTGGTGCTGCCCGGCGCACTGGCGGGTGTGCGGCGGGTGCGTGACGCGGCCGCCGTGCTGGGGCCCGCCGCCGCGGTGACGGCGTTCGCCTATCTGCCGTATCTGCTGGTTTCGAACAGCTCCGTGCTGGGCTATCTCGGCGGCTATACGGAGGAAGAGGGGTATGACGACCCCTCGGCCCGTCAGCGGTACGCGCTGCTGCGTCTGGTGCTGCCGGACGACTGGGCTCTGCCCGCGCTGGTCGCAGGGGTGCTCGCGGTCGTGGCGCATGTGCTGCTGCGCGGGGACCCGGAGCGCCCGTGGAGCGGGGCCCTGGCGGTGACGGGTGCGGCCTTTCTGCTCGCCACCCCGGGCTACTCGTGGTACGCGCTGCTGCTGGCCGCCCTGGTGGCGCTGGACGGGCGCTGGGAGTGGCTGGCGGTGGCCGCCGCCGGGGCGGCGAAGTACGTCACGGGCAACTCGGATGCGGATGCGCAGGTGATGAGTGCCACGGCGTACGGGGTCGCGGCCGGGATCGTGCTCGCGGCAGGGGTGGCGCGCCGTGCGGGGCGGGCGCGTCGGCAGGCCCGTGCCGGGGGCGCGGCGGGCGACGGGGAACGGGCGGAGCTGTCGTCGGCGGGATCCACCGCCCGTTGAGCCGACGCCCGTTGAGCCGACGCCCGTTGAGCCGCCGCCCTGAACCATCGGGCGGCTGCGCCCTGCGGAGCCCGGCCGTCGAGCGGGGCACGCCTGCCCGGAGCCGGTACTGCCGGAGCCCGGCGCACACCCCGCGGTCCGACGCGCCAGGGACGCTCGGCCGTCGAACGCACCCGACCGCGGACCGCGGCGCGCAGAGCCCGTGCCCCGGGCAACGTGAGCGTGGCACGCATGACCGCGGCCGTACGGCAACCTCGGCGCGAGAGACGGCCGTCGAGCGGGCCCGGGATCGGCGTGCACGGCCGCCGCCCCCGACGGTCGGGGCAGTGCGGCGGACGCGTTCGTCGCGCCCGGGCGCGACGGGCCGTCACGCCCGGCGCCGCAGCGCGGGCGCGCGGCACCCCGCATGCTTCCGGACAGCGGCCCCGCACAGGCGACATCGGTGTCTTTACGGTCCGCTGAGCCCGGCTCTAGCCTCCGGGCCCATGACCTTACCCGGCATACGTCGCCGCCTGTCTGCTGGGCGGCGCCCCCTCGGCCGCCGTCGCCGATGTGAAAGACACGGCCGGTCCGGTGACCGAGTCCGCGACCGTCGTCCCCGTCCAGACCACGGGGCCCGCGGACAAGCGTTTCAATCTGGTCGTCCTCGGCGACGGCTACACCTCCGACGAGATGCCCGCCTTCCGCGCCGACGTCGACGAGCATCTCCATGTGCTGTGGTCCATGGAGCCGTTCGCCTCGTACCGGTCGTACATCAACGTGTGGGCGGTGGAGGTCCCCTCCCGCGAGTCCGGCGTCGACTGCGACCCGTCCCTGGACTCGCCGCGCCGCGACACGCCCCTGAACATGGGCTTCTGGGGCGGCTGCGATCCCGGGAGCGTGCAGCGGCTGCTGACGGTCGACCGCGGCCCGGCGGGTGAGCTCGCCGATCTCGTGCCGGGTGCGACCTCCGCCAACCGGCAGATCCTCGCGCTCGCGAACAGCGACACCTACGGGGGCGCGGGCGGCAGCTACGCCACCGCGTCCGGCGGCAACGCGCTCTCCGCACTGATCACCCCGCATGAGCTGGGGCACTCGCTCGGCAAGCTCCAGGACGAGTACGACTACTACCGGCGCGGGGTGCCCGGCGGCGGCTACCAGGGCGGCGAGCCGGGCTCGGCGCACCATACGCTGCTCACCGAGGAGCAGATGCGCGAGCGGCGCGCGAAATGGTGGCGCTGGCTGGGTGAGGAGAGCGAGGCCGGCGGGATCATCGGCCGTCATGAGGGCGGTCTCTACAGCACCGAAGGGGTGTGGCGGCCCAGCCGGCACTCGGCGATGAAGACGCTGGGCTATGCCTTCGACCAGGTCGAGCGCGAGGTGCTGACGCAGAGGATCTCCGCCAAGGTGGACCTCGTCCAGGACCATACGCCCAACGCGGCCCCGATCGGCGACGACCGCACGGTCTGGGTGGAGACCCTGCATCCGCTGGGCGGTGAACTGGACGTGGTGTGGCGGCTCGACCGGCGTCCGCTGCGTACGCAGGGGGCGCGCACGGTCGATCTGCGCCGGCTGCGGCTGTCTCCCGGCAGCCATACGCTGACCGCGACGGTGAGCGATCCGACGCCGTTCGTCCGCGACCCGGCGATCCGGCGCTCCGCCGCGCTGACCCGCACGGTCGTCTGGACGGTCGACACCTCGGTCGACACCCGTCCCGAGCCGGTGACGTCCGCGTTCACCGGCCACACGGACACGGCGACGCCGGTGGGCGCGTCGACCGTGGTGCATGCCGACACCACCCATCCGGTCGACCGGACGCTGTCGGTGCGCTGGGCCCTGGACGGCCGTCCGCTGGCCGACCGGGGCAACGACCGCGATCTGGATCTGGGCACGCTGCGGCTGCGGCCCGGCACACATCTGCTCACGGCCCGTGTCGCGGGCACCGCGGCGCAGCTCAGCTGGACGGTGGACGCCTCCCCGGCGCGGGCCTCGTACCGGGTTTCGGAGCCGCTGCGCACGGTGCACCGCCCGGGCCGGCCGGTGGAGTATGTGTACGACGGCCCGTTCACGATGGCGCTTTCGGCCCGGGACGACCGGGAGGGCGCGGTGGTGCGGGAGTTCCGGGTCGACGGCGACGGATGGCAGACGTACTACGGCTGGCCGACCGACTCGAACGCCCCGTACCGCTTCACTCCGAGCGGCACCGTCATCGACGGCCTGGTATTCGGCAAGCTCGGCAGGCATCGCGCGGTGCCGTGGGACGACGCCGCACCCGACTACGGCACCCACACGATCGAGTACCGGACGGTGGACGCCGCGGGCAATGTCTCAGAACCGGGGACCTTCCTCGTGACGCTGCTGCCGCCGCTGCCGTACGGCCCCAAGACGCCGTAGCCGCCGGGGGCCGGCGGGGCGGCGTCAGCCGAGGCTCGGGGTGAGCAGGAAGTCCGCCTGCCCCGCCTTCGCCCCCTCGATGAAAGCCGCGATCTCGGAGGAGGTGTAGATCAGCGCCGGACCGTCGGGGTCGGCGGACTGGCGTACGGCGACGCGGCCGTCCGCGAGCCTGAGCGCTTCGACGCAGTTGCCGCCGTTGCCTCCGCTCCACGGCTTCAACCAGCCCGCCTCGCCGAGTTCCGAGGCGGGCATGCCGTTGTATATGCCGTCCCGGTATATGCCGTCCCGCGCACCGTCGCGCTTCCCCTCGGCTTTGCCGTCCGTCACAGCTCACAGCTCCTTGCGGAGATCGCGGAGGATCTCCTTCGTACGTTGTGCAGTCGCGGCCTGGGCCGCCATGCGGTCCATGACCTCCAGATGGGAGGCGACCTCGGGGCGGGCGTCGAGATAGACGGCTCCGGTCAGATACTCGCTGTAGACCATGTCCGGCAGTTCGGGAATGGCGAACCGGAACAGGACGAACGGCCCATAGGTGCCCGGGTGGTGCCCGGATGCGAACTCCGCGATCTGCAGGGTGACATGGGGCAGCTGCGCCCCTTCCAGCAACCTGTCGATCTGGGCGCGCATCACGCCCGGCCCGCCGACCGGCCTGCGGAACACCGTCTCGTCCATGATCACCCAGAATCTGGGCGCATCGGGCCGGGTGAGCAGGGACTGGCGTTCCATGCGCAGGGCCACATGCCCCTCGATCTCTTCCGGATCGGTCTGGCCCAGGGCGCCGCTGCGCATGATGGCGCGCGCGTAGTCCTCGGTCTGCAACAGACCGGGAACGTAGTGCGGTTCATACGAACGAATGAGGCTGGCCGACCCCTCCAGACTGACGTACATGCTGAACCAGTTGGGCAGCACATCGTGGAACCGCTGCCACCAGCCGGGCTTGTTGGCCTCCTCCGCCAGCTCGACGAAGTGCCGGGCCTCCTCCTCGGGCACGCCGTACGCGCCCAGCAGCAGTTGCACATACGGGATCTTCAAGGCGACCTCGGCGGTCTCCATCCGCCGGATCGTGCCCGCCGCGACGCGCAGCACCTTCGCCGCGTCCTCGCGCCGGAGCCCTGCTCGTTCCCGCAGGTCCTGCAGGCGCTTGCCCAGGACCACCTGGCCGACGGTGGGGGCGGACCGCGGTTCGCTCACTTCGCGTCACCCACTTCGATCCCTCCCACGTGCTGTTGCGAGCAGTGTGCCACGGGCCCCGCGATAATGAATATGCCCACTCTGAAAAATTCAAAGTGGGCCTTGCCAAGGTGGGCGCGGGGACGGGAGAGTGGTCACGTGAACCGTGACGCGCTCACTGCCCAGCTCATGGACCCGTCCTCGGGAACCGACCACCACCGATTCGGCTTCGAGCTGCCCGCGCGCGTCGAATTCGTCGCCCGCGCCCGCACGCTGACCGGCGAACGCCTCGGCGGCTGGGGCATCGGCGGCGAAGTCCGCGACACCGCGCTGCTGATCGTCTCCGAGCTGGTGACCAACGCAGTCGTGCACACCGGCGGCGCACTTGTCGCCTGCGAACTCCTCATGCAGGCCGAGTACTTGCGCATCACCGTCCAGGACCAGGGCGTCGCTCCCACGGGTCCGCACGTCTGCCGGGTCTCGGACGAGGAGCGGGGCCGCGGGCTGCTGCTGGTCGAAACCGTCAGCAGCGCATGGGGCACGTATGCGGCGGGCACGGGAGCGGGCCGCGTCGTATGGGCCGAACTGCCCCGCGCGGCACGCCCGTGCTGAGGAATCTGGCGACGCTGCTGAGCCGCAGCCGCCGCGCCGCGGGACACCCTGCCGCAGGACACCGCGCCACGGCCCACCAGAGCGGTCCGCCCACGCTCCTCCAGTTGGAGCTCCCGCCCCGGCTCGACCCCACCCTCGGCTGCGACGCCGTCGGCTTTCCTGCGCGCTACGGCGCCCGGATGCTGGCCCGACTGCCGCGCGCGGGCTGTGTCTTCGCGGAAGGCCACTGGTGGTGGTGGATCGTTCCGGCCGGCTCCGACCTGGAGGTCGTCTGGCCCCTGCCCGCACACTACGCGCCGGGCGCCCGGGTGCCGGTCACCCGCCCGCGGCTCATCCACCGGCCCGACGAGACACACGACGGCGCGCACGGAGTCGCCACCCCCTACACACCGCCCATCCCCCTCTATGTGCTCGCCTGCCAGCTCACGGGCGCCACGCCGCTGTGGACGGCGGGTGCGGGCAGCGGACGCTGAGCCAGCCCCGGCGACTACTCTTCTGACCATGTCAGAAGCCAACACGAGCCCAGATGCGAGCGTGGCCGCGCGCCCGGACACCACCCTGGACGCAGCCGATGCGGGCCCAGACCCGGACGCAGCCCCGGAGGCGGGCCCCGAGGAGGGCGCGGAGCGGGAGGGCCTCACTCCGCGGCAGGCCCGCCGGGTACGGATAGTCCTCTCGGCGCTCATCATGCTCGCCGCGGCCGCGGTGCTGGCGCTGCGGCTCGGCAGCACCCATTCCATGCTCACCGTCGGCTTCTACGGCATGGCACTGATCCTCTCCGGCAGCGCGCTGGTACTGAGCAAACAGGGCCGTACGAGAGTGGCCACCGCGGTGCTCGGGCTCGGTGTGGCGGTGGCGCTCGCCGGGGAGTGGGCCGTCGCGTCGATGCGCTGACCCACCCCTGGACGGGCCGGTACGAGCACGTGCCAAGGCCCCCGCCGAGGGCGGGGGCCTTGGCACGTCCCGGTCGGGGGTGGCGGGGGTGTGGGTCAGTAGCGGTAGTGGTCGGGCTTGTAGGGGCCGTCGACGTCGACGCCGATGTACTCCGCCTGCTCCGGCCGCAGCGTCGTCAGCTTCACCCCGAGCGAGTCCAGATGCAGCCGGGCGACCTTCTCGTCCAGATGCTTGGGCAGCACATACACATCCGTCGGATACGCCTCGGGCCGGGTGAACAGCTCGATCTGCGCCAGAGTCTGGTCCGCGAAGGAGTTCGACATCACGAACGACGGGTGACCGGTGGCATTGCCCAGATTCAGCAGCCGGCCCTCCGACAGCACGATCAGCACCTTGCCGCCGGGGAAGGT
>NZ_JARWBG010000048.1:0-50924 GCF_029846775.1 Streptomyces chengmaiensis | reverse complement strand
CCGACGCCGCAGGCCGCCGCCTCCGAGCGCGGCCGGGCCGCCGCCGTCCGCGCCGCAGGGCCGGGCCGCGGCCGGGGCCGCCGGCGGTTCAGGTCTCGTCGTGGGCCACGATGTCGCCGTATGCCTCGACGAGCCGCTCGCGGGAGTCGTCGAGATACTCGATCAGCAGACGTTCCGCGGCTGTGGGCTCACCGGCGCGCAGAGCCTCCAGGATTGCCCTGTTTCGAACCAGAAAAGGCTGGTGCAGTCGACGGGGATCGTCCACGACGTGGAAGGCGAGCCGCAGTTCCGCGAGGACCCCGCGCATCAGCTCGTCGGTGCGGGCGCTCCCTGCCAGCGCGACCAGTTCGCGGTGGAAGTGGATATTGGCGGTCGAGACGCCTTTCCAGTCGCGCTCCCGCGCCGACCGCTCGCCGTCCGCGACGGCCGCGTCGAGTTCGTCCAGCACGTACGGAGGTTCGCCGAGGCCCTGGACGACGGCGCACTCGACAAGACGCCTCGTCCGGTAGATGTCCTCCACGTCCTGGACCGCGAGCATGCGGACGAACACGCCGCGGTTGAGTTCGTGCACCAGCAGCCGCTCGTGGGTGAGCAGGCGGAACGCCTCGCGCAGGGTGTTGCGCGAGACGCCGAGGGCCTTGCCGATGGCGTCCTCGGACAGCCGCTCGCCGGGCGGGAAGTAGCCCTCGGCGATCCGTGTGCGCAGGATGTCCGCGACGCGTTCCGCGGTGCTGGTGCGGCCCAGCAGCGGCCGGTCGTCCGCCAGCCCGCCGATACCCGACTCTGTCGCCCCCACAGCGTCCTCTCTCCCTCGTCGGCCGCTGCCGCCGCCGACGTGTGCAGGTACTCGGCAGGAATCCTAGAAGCCGCCGACGAGCAGACGCGTGGAACGTCTTTCCACAGCCCTTGTCGGATCGTTCAACAATCCTCTACCTTGGCGAATCCGCACGGTCTCAGCGGCACCCCTCCCCTTCGACTGCGAGGTGCAGATGAGTACGACCCGGACCCAGGCCGACCACGGCCGACTGCCGGACGACACAGGCGCGTTCGCGTGGCTGCGGGCCCTCGGACCGCGAGGGCGGCGCGCCTTCGCGGGGGCGTTCGGCGGATTCGCCCTCGACTCCTACGACTACTTCACCCTGCCGCTGAGCATGGTGGCGATCTCGGCGTATTTCAGCCTGGACAACGGCCAGACGGGCCTGCTGACCACCGTCACGCTGGTCGTCTCCGCCATCGGCGGCGCGCTCGCCGGGATCCTGGCCGACCGGATCGGCCGGGTGAAAGCCCTGATGGTCACGGTGACCACCTATGCGGTGTTCACCGTCGCGTGCGGATTCGCCCCCAACTACGAGACCCTGCTGGTCTTCCGCGCCCTCCAGGGACTCGGCTTCGGCGGCGAGTGGGCGGTGGGCGCGATCCTGGTCGCCGAGTACGCCACCGCCAAGCACCGCGGCCGGACTCTCGGAGCAGTGCAGAGTTCCTGGGCGGCCGGCTGGGCGCTCGCCGTCATCGTCTACACCGTGGTGTTCCACTTCCTGGACCCGGACACCGCCTGGCGTGTGATGTTCTGGACGGGCGCCCTGCCCGCCCTGCTGATCGTCTACGTCCGACGGAACGTCAGCGACGCACCCGAGGCGGAGAAGCGCCGCGCCTCCAGCGGCGAACGGGGCTCCTTCTCCATGATCTTCCGGGGCGAACTGCTGCGCGTCACCGTCTTCGCCACACTGCTCTCCACCGGAGTGCAGGGCGGCTACTACACCCTGGCGACCTGGGTGCCGACCTATCTGAAGACCGAGCGCGGTCTGACCGTCGTCGGCACGGGCGGCTACCTCGCCTTCCTGATCTCGGGCGCGTTCATCGGATATCTCACGGGCGGCTACCTCACGGACCGAATAGGCCGAAAGCGGAACATCACGCTCTTCGCGGCGCTGTCGGCGGCCGGAATCCTGGCGTACACCAACATCCCGGAGGGGTCGAACGGGCTGCTGCTCGTCCTCGGCTTCCCACTCGGTTTCTGCATGTCGGCCATCTTCAGCGGGTTCGGCTCCTTCCTCAGCGAGCTCTACCCGGCCGCGGTGCGCGGGACGGGCCAGGGATTCACCTACAACAGCGGACGCGCGGTCGGCGCTTTCCTGCCGACGCTCGTGGGGTTCCTCTCCGACAGCTGGGGAGTGGGCGGAGCGCTGGTCTTCGGAGCGGCGGGGTACGGACTTGCGGCGGCGGCTCTGTCCGGGCTGCCCGAGACACGTGGCAGGGAGCTGCTGTGACACCGGTCTCCATCGATCTCAACGCCGACCTCGGCGAAGGCTTCGGCCGCTGGCGGCTGACCGATGACGACCAGCTGCTGTCGGTCGTCACCAGCGCCAATGTGGCGTGCGGCTTCCACGCCGGGGACGCGGCCACCATGCGCCGGGTCTGCGGCGCCGCAGCCGAGCGGGGGGTGCGGATCGGCGCCCAGGTGGCGTACCGGGACCTGGCCGGCTTCGGGCGGCGCGCGATGGATGTGCCGCGGGACGAGCTGGCCGCCGAAGTCGCCTATCAGATAGGGGCGCTGGAGGTGTTCGCTCGGGCCGCCGGGTCCGCCGTCTCCTATGTCAAACCGCATGGCGCGCTCTACAACCGCGTCGTCCATGACGAGCAGCAGGCCGCTGCCGTCGTCGAGGGGGTCGAACTGACCGGCCTGCGACTGCCGCTGCTCTGTCTGCCCGGATCGGCGCTGCACGCCCTGGCGGAGAAGGCCGGTCTTCCCGTCGTCGCCGAGGCGTTCACCGACCGCGCCTACACGGCCGAGGGCACGCTCGTCCCCAGGGCATCGGACGGTGCGGTCATCCACGACCCGGCGGAGGTCGTGGAGCGCTCCGTCTCGCTGGCCCGCTTCAAGGTCCTCACCTCCCACTGCGGCCGGCCGGTCTCGATCCGGGCACGCTCGCTGTGCCTCCACGGCGACACCCCGGGCGCGGTCGGACTCGCCCGGCTTATACGGGCCAGGCTGGAGGGCGCGGGCGTGCGGGTGGAGGCGTTCGCATGAAGGTGCTGCCCGTGGGGGACCGGGCTCTGCTCGTCGAGTTGGCGGACGCCCCGGAGGCTCAGGCCCTCCACGCCGAGCTGCTGCGCCGGCGCGCCGCCGGATCGCTGCCTCCCGTGCGCGAGATCGTGCCAGCGGCGCGGACCGTCCTGCTCGACGGCCTCGACGCCCCCGCCGCGCTGGCGCGGCAGCTCCCCCAGTGGACGGTTCCGCCGCTTCCGCCACGCGCCCAGGACGTGATCGAGATCCCCGTCCGCTACGACGGGCCGGATCTGGCCGAGGTCGCGGCGCACTGGCGGACGTCCGAGGAGGAGGCGGTACGCATCCACACGGCCACCGAGTACCGGGTCGCGTTCTGTGGATTCGCACCGGGCTTTGGCTATCTGACCGGGCTGCCCGAGCAGTTCGCAGTCGAGCGCCGCGCCTCCCCGCGCACTTCCGTCCCGCAGGGCTCACTGGCCCTCGCCGGTCCGTACACAGGGCTGTATCCGCGCTCCTCCCCCGGCGGATGGCAGCTGATCGGGACGACGGACACGGTGCTGTGGGACGCGACGCGGGAGCCTGCCGCCCTGCTCACGCCGGGCGCCCGGGTGCGGTTCACGGTGGAGCGCCGATGACCGACCGGGCCCTCGCCGTCGTACGGGCAGGGGCGCTGACCACCGTGCAGGACCTGGGGCGGCCCGGCCACGCACACCTCGGAGTGCCGCGTTCCGGCGCTCTGGACCCGTCGGCGGCCCGTCTCGTCAACCGCCTCGTGGGCAACGCGGACGGCACGGCCGTGCTGGAAACCACGCTCAGCGGGTGTGCGGTGCGGCCCCGTTGCGCGGTGACGGCAGTCGTGGGCGGCGCGCCCTGTGCCGTGACCGTCGACGGACGGCCGGCGGCCTGGGGCGCGCCGGTGCACGTCCCCGCGGGTTCGGTGCTGGAGGCGGGGCCCGCCGTCAGCGGCCTGCGGAGCTATCTGGGCTTCGCCGGGGGGATCGCGGTCGACGCGGTGCTGGGCAGCCGCTCGGCCGATCTGCTGTCAGGGCTCGGGCCGCCGCCGCTGACCGAGGGCATGGTGCTGCCGCTCGGCGGGCCGCAAGGCCCGCTGCCCGCGCAGCCGGTCGCGGCCCCCTGGCCGCGGCCGCCGGCCGAGCTGGTGCTGCGGATCCGATTCGGGCCGCGCGACGACTGGTTCACGCCCGAAGCCCCGGCGACGCTCGCCTCAGGGGCGTACCGCGTCTCGTCGGCGAGCAACCGCATCGGGCTGCGCCTCGAAGGCCCCCCGCTGCGGCGGGCGGTCACGGCGGAGCTGCCCAGCGAGGGGATGGTGCTGGGGGCGGTGCAGGTGCCGCCGGACGGCCGGCCGGCGGTGTTTCTGGCCGACCATCCCACGACCGGCGGCTATCCGGTCGTGGCGGTGGTCGACGAGCGCGATCTCCCGGCAGCGGCCCAGGCGCTGCCCGGCACCCCGGTGCGGTTTGCGCCGGCGGGGCGGCCGGGGCAGGGCTCCGGCCCGACTACGGCTCCGGAGTGCCGTAACCCCCGCCGCCCGGGGTGGTGATGACCAGGACGTCTCCCGTGCCGACCTCCGCCGTGTCGACACCGAGCAGTTCGTCGACGGCGCCGTCGGCGCGCTCCACGCGGTTGCCGCCGAGTGCGCCGGCTGCGCCGCCCGCCATGCCGTACGGCGGGATGCGACGGTGTCCGGTGAGCAGGGCCGCCGTCATCGGCTCGAGGAACCGGATGCGGCGGACGACGCCGCAGCCGCCGCGCCAGCGGCCGCGCCCGCCGCTGCCTTCCCGGATCGCGAAGGCGTCCACGCGCACCGGGTAGCGCCACTCGAGCACTTCGGGGTCGGTGAGGCGGGAGTTGGTCATATGGGTCTGCACGGCATCCGCTCCGTCGAAGCCGTCGCCCGCGCCCGAGCCGCTGGCGACGGTCTCGTAGTACTGGACGCGGTCGTTGCCGAAGGTGACGTTGTTCATCGTGCCGGAGCCCTCCGCCTGCACGCCCAGGGCCGAGTACAGGGCGCCGGTGACGGCCTGCGAGGTCTCCACATTGCCGGCGACCGTGGCCGCGGGATACACGGGCGCGAGCATCGAGCCGTCCGGCACTCGCACCTCCAGGGGTTCGAGGCAGCCGCTGTTGAGCGGGATGTCGTCGGCGACGAGCGTCCGGAAGACGTAGAGGACGGCGGCCATGACGACGGACTTGGGGGCGTTGAAGTTCCCCGGCTGCTGCGGCGAGGTGCCGCTGAAGTCCAGTACGGCGCTGCGGGCCTCGCGGTTCACCCGCAGCGCGACCTGGATCACGGCCCCGGCGTCTGTCTCGTAGCGGCAGTCGCCGTCGTGGAGTTCGGCGAGGATGCGGCGGACCGACTCCTCCGCGTTGTCGCGGACGTGGCCCATATAGGCCTGTACGACGTCCAGTCCGAACTGGTCGGTCATCCGGGCCAGTTCGGCGATGCCCTTCTCATTGGCGGCGATCTGGGCGCGCAGGTCGGCGATGTTGACGTCGGGGGCCCTGGAGGGGTGGCGTGCGGCAGTGAGCAGTTCGCGGGTCTCCTTCTCCCGCAGCCGGCCGTCGCGCACCAGAAGCCAGTTGTCGAAGAGGACGCCTTCCTCGTCGATCGTCCGGCTGAAGGCCGGCATGGAGCCCGGGGTGATGCCGCCGATCTCGGCGTGGTGGCCGCGGGAGGCGACCAGGAAGCGCAGTTCCCCTCCCTCGTAGACGGGGGTCACCACCGTCACGTCCGGCAGATGGGTGCCGCCGTGGTACGGGTCGTTGACCGCGTAGACGTCGCCCGGGCGCATCCTGCCTTCGTTGCGGCGCAGCACCTCCTTGATCGATTCGCCCATGGAGCCCAGGTGTACGGGGATGTGGGGCGCGTTGGCGATGAGGTTGCCCGTGGAGTCGAACAGGGCGCAGGAGAAGTCGAGCCGCTCCTTGATGTTGACGGAGTGGGCGGTGTTCTCCAGCCGGACGCCCATCTGCTCGGCGATGGACATGAAGAGGTTGTTGAAGACCTCCAGCAGGACGGGGTCGACATCGGTGCCGACGGCGATGCGGCTCGGTCGGGGACGTACCCGTGTCAGCAGCAGATGCCCGCCGTCGCCGGCCGCCGCGCTCCAGCCGGGGTCGACGACGGTGGTCGCGTCGGCCTCGGCGATGACGGCGGGGCCTTCGACGGTGTCCCCCGGGCGCAGGTCGCCGCGGTGGTGCAGCGGGGTGTCGTGCCGCTCCCCGTCCACGAACATCTGCACGACGGCGCGGGGGGTCAGCCGGGCGCCCGCGCTCCGGGCCGTGCCGCCGGGGGCGGCGTCGTCGGCGATGACCGGGCCGAGGGGACCCGCCCGGCCCACCGCCTCCACCGAGACCGCCTCCGCGACGACCGGCTTGTCCATGGTGAAGGCGTAGCGTGCGCGATGGGCCGACTCGAAGGCCTTCCGCATCGCGGCAACGCCGTCCAGCGAGACCGCAAGGCTCGCGTCGGTTCCCGCGTAGCGCAGCAGCACCCGGGCATGGGTGGTGATCGCGTCGTCCGGCACTGCGTCGGCGCGCAGCTCGGCGCGGGTGCGGGCGGCGAGGTCGGCGCACAGCTCGTGGACCCGCCGCCCCGTGGTCTCGTTCAGCTCCGCCTCGACGGACTGCTCCCGCATGGCGGTGGCGTCGGCAAGTCCGATGCCGTACGCGGAGAGCACTCCGGCCAGCGGCGGCACGATCACCGTGTCGACGCCGAGGGCGTCGGCGACGGCGCAGGCGTGCTGTCCGCCCGCGCCGCCGAACGAGGTGAGAGCGTAGCGGGTGACGTCGTGTCCGCGCTGTACGGAGATCTTCTTCACGGCGTTGGCCATGTTGAGGACGGCGATCTCCAGGAAACCGGCCGCGACCTGTTCGGGTGTGCGGTCGACTCCGCTCTCCACGCGGACGCGTTCGGCCAGCTCCGCGAAGCGGTCGGCGACGGTACGGGCGTCCAGCGGCTGGTCGCCGCCGGGCCCGAAGACGGCCGGGAACCAGTCGGGCTGGATGCGGCCGAGCATCACATTGGCGTCGGTGACCGTCAGGGGGCCGCCGCCCCGGTAGCAGGCGGGCCCGGGTTCGGCGCCCGCGGAGTCGGGTCCCACCCGGTAGCGGCGGCCGTCGAAGTGGAGGACGGAGCCGCCGCCGGCCGCGACGGTGTGGATGTTCATCATGGGGGCGCGCATGCGCACGCCCGCGACCTGGGTGCCCAGTTCCCGCTCGAACTCTCCCGCGTAGTGGGAGACGTCGGTGGAGGTGCCGCCCATGTCGAAGCCGATGACCCGGTCGTGGCCGGCCTGTTCGGAGGTGCGGGCCATGCCGACGACGCCGCCCGCGGGCCCGGACAGGACGGCGTCCTTGCCGCGGAAGTGGGCGGCTTCGCGCAGTCCGCCGTTGGACTGCATGAACATCAGCCGGATGCCGTCGAGTTCGCCGGCCACCTCCTCCACGTAGCGGCGCAGGATCGGCGAGAGGTAGGCGTCCACGACGGTGGTGTCGCCGCGGGGCACGAGTTTGATCAGGGGGCTGACCTCGTGCGAACAGCTCACTTGCATGAATCCGGCACTGCGGGCGGCCTCGGCGACGGCCTTCTCGTGGTCGGGATGGCGGTAGCCGTGCATCAGCACCACGGCGGCGCTGCGGAAGCCGTCCTCGTACGCCGCCTGCAACTGCTCCGCCACGGCGTCGGATTCCAGGGGGCGCACCATCTCGCCGTGCGCGCCGATCCGCTCGGGGACCTCGATGACGCGGTCGTACACCGCTTCGGGCAGGACGATGTGGCGGTCGAAGATCCGGGGCCGGTTCTGGTAGGCGATGCGCAGGGCGTCGCGGAAGCCTTCGGTGATGACGAGGACGGTCGGCTCGCCGCGCCGCTCCAGCAGGGCGTTGGTGGCGACGGTGGTGCCCATCTTGACGCAGGCGACGCGCTGCGCGGGCACCGGTTCGTCCGGACCGAGGCCGAGCAGCAGCCGGATGCCGGCCACGGCGGCGTCCCGGTAGCGGTCGGGGTTGTGGGACAGCAGTTTGCGGGTGGCGAGCCGTCCGTCGGGCCTGCGGCCCACGATGTCGGTGAAGGTGCCGCCACGGTCGATCCAGAACTCCCAGCGCCCGCTCATTCCCCCATTCTGGCAAGAGGAGCGTCCAGGGACACGGCGGCGAGGGCGGCGGACAGCGCGTGTTCGGCGCTGCGGTCCAGGCGGGGGCTGGTGCCCCGCGCCCAGTGGCGTACCTCGGATCCGGCCAGCCGCAGCAGCTGCGGCAGCAGATCGGTGCAGCGGCGTGCGACCCAGCCGGTGCCCGCGGTGGCGAGCCACAGGGCGGTGTCGGCGCGAGTGGGGGCGGGCTGGTCCGGCGTCAGGGAGGGGGCGGGCCCGTGGGCCAGTCCGCGCTGGGCGAGCAGTTCATGGAAGCGCAGCGCGATCGTCCGGTGCCCGCGCTCCGAGGGGTGCAGCCGGTCGGCGCTCCACATGGCGCGGTCGGCTGTCCACGCGGCGTCGGCGGCGTGCAGATGGACCGCCCCGTAACGCGCGGAGACCGCGTGCACGACGGCGTTGACGGCCCGCTGACGTCTCGCCAGGGGGCGGGCGAGCGGCGCGGGGAGCGCCAGCATGCTGCCGGGGTCGGGGAGGCAGGCGGTGAGGACGACGGCGCCGGCCGCCGTGAGCTGCTCGCATACGGCGTCGAGCCGGCGGGCCAGCGCCGCGATGTCGAAGGTCCGGCGGAGTGTGTCGTTGACTCCGACGAGTACGGAGGCGACATCGGGGCGGCAGGCGAGGGCCTCGGGGGTCTGGTGCTCGGCGACGTCCCCGCTGAGCGCCCCGCTGACGGCGAGGTTCCGGAAGTCGGCGGGTGCGCCGGACCGCCCCAGGCCTTCGGCGAGCAGCGCGGCCCAGCCGCGCCAGCCGTCTCCGACGCGATCGCCGACGCCTTCGGTGAGCGAGTCGCCGAGCGCGACGAACCGCAGCGGGCGGCGGTGCGGTTCGGGTTCGCCCGGGCGTCGGCCGAGCCGGTGGTGTGCGCCGCCGGCGGTGGCGCCCCCGCAGCGGCCGTGGCTCTGTCGGTGCGGGTGAACAGCGGCTGCGCGGCCGACGGCTGCCTCAGCGGTGCGGTCCGGCTGACGCCGGGCCTCCGGGGCGCTGCCCCACACCTCTTGTGCCGCCTCCGGTCGAGCGGCTGCGGCCGACGACACGGCCGGTGCGGTCCCTGGGCCGGGTGCGTCGGGGGCTCCCGTGCGCATCGGACAGTCCGCGCCGTGGCCAGGGCCGCGCGGCTCGGGAGTACGTCTGCCGTCGGCCCCGGCGGCGTTCGAGCGTCCTCGACCCGGCGCGCAGGTCATGTCGTCACCTCCGAGGGAGACGTCGCAGCGGGCCGGCGCCCGGCAGGCCGTGCTTCAGCGGGGGGCGCCCCGGCCGGCGGCCTCCCGGCTCCGGGCGGGGACGCGTCGGCATGGGTTTCGGCGCGCCGGGCCTGGACGAGATGGGCCTGGACGAGATGGGCCTGGGCGAGATGAGCTTGGGCGGGGCGGACCCCAGCCGGGCCGGCCTCAACCGGGCCGGCCTCAACCGGGCCGGCGTCTACCCGGCAGACCTCAACAGGGCCGGCCTCAACCGGGCCGGCGTCTACCCGGCGGGACTCGGCAGACCCGGCCGTGACCGCAGCAGCATCCGCGCGGCGGGGCTGAGCCAGGCGAGCCCCGGCGGAGCGCGGCTCGGCGGGGCGGACCGGCGGGGCGTCGTGGGCGGCGAGGAACGCGGCCACCGAATGCTGCCAGTCGAAGAGTTCGGCCCGCGCCCGCGCCGCCGCGCGCCGCGCCCGCTCCGGCCGGGCGAGCAGGCCCTGCACGGCGTCTGCGAAGTCCTCGGCGGTGTCGGCAGCGGCCGCGCCCGCGTCGCCGATGATCTCGGGCAGGGCCGAGGAGGCACTGGCGACGACGGGTGTGCCGCAGGCGAGCGCCTCCAGGGCGGACAGGCCGAACGTCTCCGCGGGCCCCGGCGCGAGACACAGGTCCGCCGCGGCCTGCAGGTCGGCCACCGTCTCGCGGTCGGAGACATGGCCGAGGAACTCCACCGGCAGCCGCTCCGCAAGCGCCCGGCGGATCAGCGAGAGCTTGAGCGGACCTTCGCCCGCGACGACGAGCGCGGCCTTCACCCCCCGCTCCCGCAGCTCGGCGAGTGCGTCCAGTGCCATGCCGGGGCGCTTCTCCACGGAGAGACGGGAGCACATCAGCAGCAGCACCCGCGCGCCCGCGGCGTGCTTGGCACGCAGCACCGTGCTGCGCCGGCCCGGACGGCAGCGCTCCAGATCGACCCCGAGCGGCGCGCGCACCACATTGCGCGCGCCGATCCGGACGAACTCGCGCTCGGCCCACTCGGTGGTGCACACGATGCGCGAATACGACCAGGCGCTGCGCCGGTTGAGTCGGTCGGCGGCGCGCTCCGCGGCCTTCGCGGGCACCCCCCAGGTCCGCAGCACTCCGTCCGCCGTCTCGTGCGAGACCATGATCGACGGAATGCGGCGGCGGCGCGCCCACTCGCCGGTCCAGCGCAGCGTGGTGCGGTCGGACACCTCGAGCCGGTCGGGATCGAGGCTCTCCAGCACCTCCCGCAGCCGCCGCCGCGCGGCGAGCACCCGGTATCCGCCGGTGCCGGGGATCTCGGGTCCGGGCAATGTGATGATCCGCCCCTGCGGGGTCTGCCGGTCGCTTTCCAGGTCGCCGGGGACGATGAGCACGGGTTCATGGCCCGCTGCCAGGTATCCCGCGCCGAGCTCGCGCAGCGCCGTGCGCAGTCCGCCGGAGGACGGCGTGACGAAGTTCGCCAGCCGTACGATGCGCAGGCTCCGGTCGTCGTGCGCGCCGGTCATGCCGCCACCGCCGTCGTGCGCGCGCCCAGCACCTCGGCGTAGTGGTCGATCAGCAGATCTCCGATGACGGCCCAGGTCCTGCCCTCGACGGCGGTCCGCGCGGCCCGTCCGTACGCGGCCCTCAGAGCCGGGTCGGCGGCGAGCCGGCGCACCGCGTCGCGCACCGCGTCCGCGTCGCCCGGTGGTACGAGCAGCCCGGTGCGCCCGTGGTCGACCAGGTCGAGGGGGCCGCCCGCGGCGGGCGCGACGACCGGCACTCCGCCGGCCATGGCCTCCTGCACTGTCTGGCAGAACGTCTCGTACGGGCCGGTGTGGGCGAACACGTCCAGCGATGCGAAGACACGGGCGAGGTCGTCGCCCGTTCTGCGTCCCAGGAACGCGGCCTTGGGCAGCGCCGTGCGCAGGGCCGCCTCGCTGGGCCCGTCGCCGACGACCACGACCCGTACGCCGGGGAGCTCGCAGACGCCGGACAGCAGTTCCACATGCTTCTCGGGGGCGAGCCGTCCGACGTAGCCGACGATCACTTCGCCGCCGGGGGCGAGCTCGCGCCGCAGCGCCTCGTCGCGCAGGTCGGGGCGGAAGCGGGCCGTGTCGACGCCGCGCGGCCACAGCCGCACCCGCTCCACGCCGTGCTGCTCCAGGTCGTGCAGGGCGGCGGTCGAAGGGGCGAGCGTGCGGTCCGCGGCGCTGTGCACCGCCCGGATGCGCCGCCAGGCCGCCCCCTCGCCCGCGCCCACGTATGTGCGGGCGTATCCGGCCAGATCCGTCTGGTAGACGGCGACGGCCGGCAGTCCGAGCCGGGCCGCCGCCGCCATGCCGCGCACACCCAGCACGAAGGGGCTGGCGAGGTGGACCAGGTCGGCCCGGTGGGCGGTGATGGCCGCCGCGACCCGGCGGCTCGGCAGAGCCACCCGGACCTGCGGATATCCGGGCAGCGGAAGCGAGGGGACGCGTACGACGGGACACGGCGCGGTCCGGTCGCAGTCATCTGCCGCGGTCGCGGTCGGCGCTATGACGAGCGGTTCATGACCGCGTACGGCCAGGTGCCGGGCGGTCTGCAGGGCGCAGTGCGCCACACCATTGACGTCTGGCGGGAAGGATTCGGTGACGATGACGACACGCATATCCGTGTTCTCGTCGCGCCCGGGGTGGCTGTGCCTACGTGGATCTTTCCGCCCGTGAAACGTCCCATGAGCGTTTGTCGCCGCTGCTGGCCCATCTCAAGACGAATGGCCACACAGCGGCCACCCGAGCCACAACCACCACAAGGGACACGAAGATCGCAGGCGCGTCAGAGGGCCGGTGTGTCGGGGCCGATTCTGCTCCGTACGGCGGTCTGCACCTCGGCCTCCTCGACGGGGTCGGCGGCGAGTCTGCGCAGACGCTCGGCGACGCGCACATCGCCGGTCTCGGCGTGCAGCGCGGCGACCTCGCGTGTCGTCTCCTCGCAGTCCCACAGGCACTCCACGGCGAACCCCGTGGGGAACGAGGGATCGGTGGCGGCCAGGGCACGGGCTGCGCGGCCGCGCAGCTGCGAGGAGGCGGTCTCCCGGTACACGTGGCGCAGCACGGGCGCGGCGCATTCGATGCCGAGGCGGCCCGCGCCGTCGACGAGTGACCACAGCAGGGGTGCGTCGGGGCCTTCGGCGCGCACGGTCTCGCGGAGCGCGCCGAGGACGAGGCCGGCGTCGCGGGCCTCACCTCGGCAGGCGAGGACTCCGGCGGCGGACCCACCGAGGGCGTCGGGGCGGTGGACCCAGCGGCGGGCGCGCTCCACCGCGTCGTCGCCGCACATCCGCTCGAAGGCGGAGACGGCGGCTTCGGCGACCGTGCGGGAGGGGCTGAGCGCGGCCGCCTCGACGAGGTCGAGGACGACGGGGTCGCGGGATTCGGCGAGATAGTGCAGGGCCGCGCAGCGTGCGCCGTCCGGGCCGGAGCGCGCGGCCTCGACGATGGCGGGGCGGTCCTCGGGCCCGGCGACGGCCGTGAGGCAGCGGGCGGCGGGCACATGGAGGACGCTGCCGCGCTGGAGGCCCCGCTCGGCCCAGTCGAAGACGGCCTGCACGCTCCATCCGGGGCGCGGCCCGGCGGGGCGCAGCTGGCGCTGCCAGCGGTCGAACGAGCCGGCTTCCCGGGCGGCGCGGACCCGTGCGCCGATGGCGTGGCGCTGGTCCTCGGCCCACAGCCGCCAGGGGCGGGGCTCGAAGGCGTTGCGCATGGCGAGGGCGAGTTCGGCGTCGCCCTCCGGGGTGGCGGGGAAGCGGGCGAGGACGGAGGCGGCGAGCGAGCGCAGCCCGGCGTCGGTGTCGCGCAGGGCCAGCTCGTCCAGGGCCCAGGCCCAGTTCGACCCGGCGGCCGCGTAGCGGCGCAGCAGGGCGAGGGCGTCGCCTCTGCCGTACGAGGCGAGGTGGCCGAGCACCGCGAGCGCGAGGCCGGTCCTGGCCTCGTCGGTGTCGAGGAGGTCGTCGGCGTCGCACAGGTGGCGCTCGATCTCCTCGAGGCTGCCGTGGAGATCCAGATAGAGGCGTGCGTAGAAGAGGGAGCGGTTCTCGACCTGCCAGTCGTGGCGGGGGTCGTGGAGCACGCAGTGGTTGAGGGCGGCGAGCGCTTCGGCGCGTGGGGCGGCGAGCGCGTGCAGGGTGCCGTCGCCGCGCCCTCTCTGCAGCAGGCCGAGGAGCGTGCCGCTCGGCGCTATGACTGGATCGAACATGGAAAGAGCCTCACATCAAGCTGTCGACGCGACCGGGGGTGGGGATGCCAAGGGGGCACTAGCCGCTAGGCCGCGCGGCAACATGCTGGGCCGCCCGTCGTCTTCCGCTTGGTGTAGACCATCTTCCTGCCTCTCGTCGGTGGCCCCAGGGGGACGCCCGGATGAAGTCCGGGGTAGGGCCCGACGTCATGATGACCCACCCATATCGCCACCGCGACCACATTTACGGCAGCCCCCTCGCCGCGGTGACGTGGACTTTCCCGGAAACTGCCGCACGGCGTCCCAACTGCCGTTCAGCGATTGCCGAACAGTTCCAGAAGGTCTGTCTTCCCAAACATCCGCGCTGTATCCATCGCGGACGGAGTACCTGCCTCCGGATCGGCGCCGCCGGCCAGCAGGGCGTGGATCACCGCGTCCTCGCCCTTGAAGACGGCCCCGGCGAGCGGGGTCTGGCCCCGGTCGTTGGGCCGGTCCGGCTCGGCGCCGCGCTCGAGGAGGGACCGCACGGCGTCGGCGTGCCCGTGGTAGGCGGCGAGCATGACGAGCGTGTCGCCCTTGTCGTTGGCGAGGTTCGCCGGGACACCCGCGTCGACGTAGGCGGCGAGCGCCTCCGCCTCCCCCCTGCGCGCCAGGTCGAAGACCTTGGCCGCGAGCTCGATCACCTCGGGGTCGGGTGCTTCGCTCATCAGGGGACCGCCTTTCAACCGCTTCACATGCCGACTGGAGTGAACCGACAGGGTACTGCCCGCGCGCCGCCTTGACGATCAACGAGCCGACCGTCTGCCAGCCGAGTGAAACCCATGATTTTTCACCCATTCGCACCTTTTGTCGCATAGATACTTGCTGTGAGCCTGGAACAACTCATGGTGACTGTCCCCACAACCAGGAGAACACTCATGATTCTGTCGATCTCCGGTGTCGTGCTGCTCGGCATCATCGTCTTCCTGTTCTTCCGAAAGGACGGGCTCAAGGCGTCCCACGCCCTGGTCTGCGCGCTCTTCGGCTTCTATCTGGCGGGCACCGCGATCGCCCCGAGCATCACGGCGGGCGGCGCGAGTCTGGCCAGCCTGCTGGGCGGAATCCAGTTCTGACGTGGCACGTCGAACGCTCTCCCGCGCCCTTGGCTTCCGGTTCCCCGGCAACCGGATCCTCGGCAGCCGCATCGTCAGCGGCGGCAGTGCGCAGATCGCCCGCAGCCGGGAGATCGCGCGCACTGCCGCGGACGGCGCGGCGGATGTGCTCCACCCGCTGATCACGATCAGTCGCGGGCTGCGCCGGCTGGCCGGGACGGCGCGCCGGCGATGGGCCGACACCCCGACGGAGCGGCGTGGTCCCGCCCTGTTCCTGGCCGCCGGCAGCCTGCTGCTGATCGCGCTCATCCCGTACGGGCCGCTTCTCGCGCTGGTCTCGGTGATGGGCGCGGCCGCATGGCAGGGCCGGGAGCTCACTGCGGCGCCGAGCGGCCCCGACCCCGCTGAGAGCCGCAGGCTGCAGGCGTTGTACGAGGCCCTGGTGCCGTACTTCTCGGCGGCCGAGGACCCCGCTCCGCTGTTCCGGCACGGCGGGGAGTGGAGCGCCGCGTTCAGCGAGTGCGCCTTTGACGCGGACGGGCGGCTGACCAGGCTGCGGGTGAACTACCCCGCGTACTTCACAGACGGCGAGCCGCAGGCACGCACCCGTATCGAGCAACTGCTGCACGCCAAGTCGGGACGCGGCTGCGAGCACCTCTTCACCTGGGAGGAGGAGGCCAATGAAATGCTGATGACCGCGCTCCCCGCGCTGCCGGCCACGATCTCCGCACAGCGGTTCGTCACCGTCCCCGGGGAGACCGTGCTCGGCTTCACCGATCCGGACGCGGTACAGCGCACGGTGCCGGTGACCGATGCCGAGGGGGCGACACGGGACGCGCCGCCGGTCGTCTGGCGCACGGGGGCGCGGTCGACCGAGCCGCATCTGCTGGCCGTCGGGACGCCCGGCAGCGGCACCTCCACACTGCTCCGATCCATCGCGCTGCAGGCGCTCCAGCACGGGGACGTACTCATCATCGAGGGCGGAGGCACCGGCGAGTACGCGTGTCTGACCGGGCGCAAGGGCGTGCTGGCGGTGGAGTGCGGGCTGGCCGGCGCGCTGGCAGGCCTGGAGTGGGCGGCACATGAGACGGAACGCCGGCTGATCGCGGCGAACCGTTCACGGCAGACGGGGCATCCCACGCCCGAGGACGTTCGCCGCCCGCTGTGGATCCTGCTCGACCGACCGAGCGTCCTCGGTCATCTCGCGGCGGCCGAGGGGCGCACCGACCCTCAGCAACTGCTCTCCGTGCCGCTGCGACACGGCAGGGCGGCGCAGGTGACGGTGGCCGTGGCAGAGCAGTTCGACGGGCTGGAGTCACTGGCCGAGGCGGTGCGCACGCATACGCGTGCGCGGGTGGTCCTCGGGCCGGTCTCCTGCGAGGAGGCAACGTCCGTGCTCGGCGTCCCGCCGCACACGACACCGGTCCCGGCAGTGCCGCCCGGCCGGGGGTACGCCCGGCTGGGTGCGGCGCCCGTGGTCCGGCTGCAGGTGCCCTCGACGCCGGACCCGTACGACGACGCCACGGCCGAATCCCACCGGCGGGCGGTGCTGGCGCTGCTGCCGGAGCGGGAGGACCACGGGGCGCCGGACCCGGTGCGGGAGGACCACGGGGCGCCGGACCCGGTGCGGGAGGACCACGGGGTGCCGGACCCGGTGCGGGAGGACGTCGGGGCGACGGAGCCGGTGCGGGACGCGGTCAAGGCGGACGGCTGACGTGCGCGGCCGACGGCTCTCCCCCTCCCCGTCTCCTCCCGAAACCGGGCCTGACCCCGGCCCCCTCGCCCGGTAGCCGCCGGAGGCGGACGGCCGCTGTCCAGCGGGCCGTTCGCCCGGGCGCTCGCCCGACCCGCTGGACCGCGAGGGCACGGACGGCGCGCCCGGCGGCTCAGGCGACGAAGGTGCGCGGAGACTCCGCACCCGTCGTCGCGCCCGTCTCGACCAGGCGGGCCGCGGCGGCAAGACGGGTGGCCGCCTCGTCGGCGACGGGGCCGCCGACGGTGAAGGGGAGGCGGACGTACCCCTCGAACGCGCCGTCGACTCCGAAGCGCGGTCCCGAGGGGACGCGGACGCCCACGCGTTCCCCGGCCTCGGCGAGGCGGGAGCCGGAGAGTCCCCCGGTGCGGACCCAGAGGGTCAGCCCTCCGCGGGGCACCCGGAACTCCCAGCCAGGCAGCTCCCTGCGCACCGCGGCGACCAGCGCGTCGCGGTTCTCCCGTGCCTGGGTCCGGCGCACCGCGACCGCCTGCTCCCAGCCGCCCGTCCGCATCAGCCAGTTGACGCCGAGCTGCTCCAGCACGGGCGTGCCGAGGTCCGCGTAGGCGCGGGCCGCCACCAGGGAGCGGATCACGTCGGGCGCGGCCCGGACCCAGCCGATCCGCATGCCCGCCCAGAACGCCTTGCTGGCCGACCCCACCGTGAGGACCGTGCTGCCCGCCGGGTCGAACGCGCAGACCGGCCGGGGCATGTCGATGTCATCGTCGAGGTGGAGCTCCGACATGGTCTCGTCGACGACGAGCACCGTCCCGGCCGAACGTGCCGCGTCCACCATCGCCCGCCGCTGGTCCTCGTCGGCCAGCGCACCCGTGGGGTTGTGGAAGTCGGCGACCACATACGCCAGCCGCGGCGCCGCCTCCCGCAGCACCTGCCGCCAGCGCGGCAGATCCCAGCCCGCCAGCCCCTCGGCCATGGCGACCGGCACCAGCCTGGCCCCGGCCTCGCGCATCAGCTGGAGGATGTTGGCGTAGGAGGGCGACTCGACGGCGATGCGCTCGCCGCGCCCGGCGAACAGATGACAGATCGCGTCGATCGCCCCCATGGCGCCCGTGGTGACCATGAGCTGCTCAGGCATGGTCGGAATGCCCCGCTCGGTGTAACGGTCCGCCAGCATCCGCCGCAGGGCGGGCAGTCCCGCCGGATAGTCGCCGTGGGTGTGCGCATACGGGGGAAGCTCCTCCAACGCCCCCTGGATGGCGCGGGTCAGCCATGGTTCGGGCGCGGGCAGCGCCGCACAGCCCAGGTCGATCATCGAGCCGAGGGACTCCGGCGGCAGCGGCTCCAGGCCGCGGGCGGGCAGCGGGTTGCCGGCGGGGACGGCCGTCCAGCTCCCGGCGCCCCTCCTCGACTCGAGGAAGCCCTCGCCACGCAGTGCCTCGTACGCGGCGGCGACCGTCGTGCGGCTCACCGAGAGGGCCAGCGCCAGCTCCCGCTCGGCGGGCAGGCGGGCGGCGACGGGCACCCTGCCTTCGAGGACGAGCAGTCTGATCCCGTCGGCCAGCGCACGGTACGCGGGGAGCTTGCGCGCTCCCGGTCCACCCGGCCGCGGCTGCTGGGCGCCGAGCTGACGGGCGAGCTGCGCCGCCCCCACCGCCGAGGTCCACTGCGTCATGGAAGTCAGTCCACCTTCCGTAAATTGGCCATGGCTGGCATTCATTCCATGGCCACAGGGTGTCATGCATCAGTCCACGACGACACCCTGGGGGGTCACACATGTCTTCTGCCTCTGCCCATCTGCCGCGCCGGCTGCTGCAGCTGTACGCCGGTTTGACGCTGTACGGGGCGAGTTCGGCGCTGCTGGTGCGTGCGGGGCTCGGGCTGGAGCCCTGGAACGTGCTCCATCAGGGTCTTGCGGAGCTGACCGGCCTGACCATCGGCGTGGTGTCGATCATCGTGGGCGCCGCGGTGCTGCTGGCCTGGATTCCGCTGCGGCAGCGCCCGGGGCTCGGCACGGTCTCCAATGTCTTCGTCGTCGGCCTCGCCATGGACGCGACGCTGGCGGTCGTGCCGGACGCCCGCACGCTCCCCGTGCAGATCCTCGTGATGACCACGGGGATCGTGCTGAACGGCGCGGCGACCGGACTGTACATCGCGGCCCGATTCGGACCGGGGCCGCGCGACGGCCTGATGACCGGACTGCACCGGCGGACCGGCCGTTCGATCCGGCTGATGCGCACCCTGATCGAGGTGGCGGTGGTGGCCACGGGATTCCTGCTCGGCGGGTCGCTGGGCATCGGCACGGTGGCGTACGCGCTGGCGATCGGCCCGCTCGCCCAGCTGTTCCTGCGCGTCTTCGCCATCTGCGGACCAGGCGAATGCAGTACGGCGGTCGCCGGGCGGACACCGGGGCGGGTGATACTGCCGAGGTGACACGCGTACGCCATCCCTATCTGGACCATCCGGCCACGCTCGCCTTCGCGCACCGGGGCGGGGCGGCCGACGGGCTCGAGAACACCGCCGCCGCCTTCCGCCGCGCCGCCGAGGCCGGCTACCGCTACTTCGAGACGGACGTGCACACCACCGCCGACGGCAGGCTCGTCGCCTTCCACGACACGACGCTGGACCGGGTGACGGACACGCGCGGCCGGATCGCCGACCTCCCCTGGAGCGAGGTGCGCCGGGCGCGGGTGGCGGGCCGGGAGCCGCTGCCGCTCTTCGAGGAACTGCTGGAGGAGTTCCCGGAGGCGCGCTGGAACGTCGACATAAAGGCGGAGTCGGCACTGGCGCCGCTGGTCGATCTGATCCGGGGGACCGGCGCCTGGGACCGCGTCTGCGTGGGCTCCTTCTCGGAGGGGAGGGTGGCCAGGGCCGCCCGTCTCGCCGGGCCGCGGCTGGCGACGTCGTACGGCGTGCGCGGGGTGCTGGGGCTGCGGATGCGCTCGCTGGGCATTCCGGCGGCGGTGCGGATGGGCGCGGTGTGCGCGCAGGTCCCGCAGTCCCAGAACGGCATCCCTGTGGTGGACCGCCGCTTCGTCCGCGAGGCGCACGCCCGCGGGCTTCAGGTGCACGTCTGGACGGTGAACGACGCGGATCGGATGGCGGCGCTGCTGGACCTCGGGGTGGATGGCATCATGACCGATCATCTGGAGACGCTGCGCACGGTGCTGACCGACCGGGGAGTCTGGATCTGACCCCCGGCCCTTCCGCCCCGCACGTCTGACGGCGGACGAGCGAGAGGGCGCGGCGTGACTGCGGACACCGCGGACCGGGCGGCCGGCCCGCACGGTCCAGGCCATCCGGAAGACCGGATACGCGAGCAGCGGGGCTGGTACTTCTACGACTTCGCCTGTTCGGTCTACTCGACGAGCGTGCTCACCGTCTTCCTCGGGCCGTATCTGACGTCCGTGGCCAAGGCCGCGGCGGACGCCGATGGGTTTGTCCACCCGCTGGGCGTCCCGGTGCGGGCCGGGGCGGTGTTCCCGTACGCGGTGTCGGTGTCCGTGGTGCTGGCGGTGCTGGTGATGCCACTGGCGGGTGCGGCGGCCGACCGTTCGGGGCGAAAGAAGCCTCTGCTGGCGGCTGCCGCGTACCTCGGGGCGGCGGCGACCACGGGCATGTTCTTCCTGGACGGCGACCGCTATCTGCTGGGCGCGCTGCTGCTGATCGTCGCCAACGCCTCCCTCGCGGTGTCGATGGTCCTCTACAACGCGTATCTGCCGCAGATCGCGAAGCCCGACGAGCGGGACGCGGTCTCGTCGCGTGGCTGGGCGTTCGGCTATACGTCGGGCGCGCTGGTGCTCCTGCTCAATCTCGCCCTCTACACGGGGCATGACTCCTTCGGCCTGTCGGAGGCCGAGGCGGTGCGGATCTGTCTGGCGTCGGCCGGTCTGTGGTGGGGGGCGTTCACCCTGGTGCCGCTGCGCCGACTGCGTGACCGGCGGGCTGCGCCGGACGGCGAGGGGGCGGTGGGCTCCGGCTGGCGGCAGCTCCTGGCGACGCTCCGGGACATGCGGCGCCATCCGCTCACCCTCTCCTTCCTGCTGGCGTATCTCGTCTACAACGACGGGGTCCAGACGGTGATCTCCCAGGCGTCGATCTACGGCTCCGAGGAGCTGGGGCTCGACCAGACCACGCTGATCACCGCGGTGCTGCTGGTGCAGGTGCTGGCGGTGGCGGGCGCGCTGGCGATGGGACGGCTGGCCCGGAGCTACGGGGCGAAGCACACGATCCTGGGGTCTCTGGGGGTGTGGACGCTGATCCTCGCCGTCGGCTACTTCCTGCCTGCGGGGCGGCCGATGTGGTTCTTCGTCCTCGCCGGTGCGATCGGGCTCGTCCTCGGCGGCAGCCAGGCGCTGTCGCGTTCGCTCTTCTCGCATCTGGTGCCGCGCGGCAAGGAGGCGGAGTACTTCTCCGCGTACGAGATGAGCGATCGCGGACTGAGCTGGCTGGGGCCTCTGGTCTTTGGCCTGGCGTACCAGCTGACCGGCAGCTACCGGGACGCGATCATCTCCCTGGTGGCGTTCTTCGCCCTCGGGTTCCTGCTGCTGGCGCGGGTGCCGGTACGGGAGGCGGCGGCCGCCGCGGGCAATCCGGTGCCCGACCGGATTTAGACGTTGAAGTGAAAGGGCGGTAGTGTACGCCTTTGGCCTGCCAGGCGGACCGTTACTGCGCGCGGAAGAAGTGAAATCACGGGGTGACACTTTCTGTCAGATGTGACAAACCGGGCACTGGTGGGTACCCCCATACATTGGGAAAGCAGCGGCACGACGGGCGACGCATGACCCGGAACGGGAATCTTTACCGCCGACCGGACGTTGACCGGATGACGACGACAGCGACACCTGTCCTGTGGGCGACAAGCCCGGGAGGCACGATTCATGAGTGAGCGAGCTCTCCGCGGCACGCGGCTCGTGGTTACCAGCTACGAGACGGACCGCGGCATCGATCTGGCCCCGCGCCAGGCCGTGGAGTACGCATGCCAGAACGGACATCGTTTCGAGATGCCGTTCTCGGTTGAGGCGGAGATTCCGCCGGAGTGGGAGTGCAAGGCGTGCGGCGCCCAGGCACTCCTGGTGGACGGGGACGGCCCCGAGGAGAAGAAGGGCAAGCCGGCGCGGACGCACTGGGACATGCTCATGGAGAGGCGCACCCGTGAGGAACTGGAGGAGGTGCTGGCCGAGAGGCTGGCGGTCCTGCGGTCAGGGGCGATGAACATCGCGGTGCATCCGCGGGACAGCCGGAAGTCCGCGTGATCGTGTGATCGCGTAGCTTCGAGTCACCGCGAGCCGCGGGGGCGGACCACATCAGGTGGTCCGCCCCCGCGGCTTTGCCGTGCTCGGGCAGGTGTGCGGGGCGTCACTTCGTCAGGGGCGGGCGGGGAGGGTCCTCGTCCTCGCTCCGGGGCGGGTCGTCGCGGATGACCTCGCCCTGGACGACCTTGCCGTCCGGTCGGCGCATCCGGGCCTGCTCGTACGCGTCACCGAGCGGGCCCGGCACGGCCGCCCGCCGCACACGCCGGCTCAGGCTCTTCCGCAGCGGCGGGATCAGCAGCAGCAGCCCCGCCGCGTCGGAGATCAGCCCGGGCAGCATCAGCAGCAGCCCGGCAAGCATCAGAAAGCCGTTGCCCGGGTTGCCGCCGGGCTGCGGCGCCACCGCCGAAGACGGGGACTGCAGCGTCTCCGTCAGCGCCGTGAACGCCCTGCGGCCCGCCCGCTTCATGACCGCCGCGCCCAGCACCGCCCCGCCGACCAGCAGCAGGAGCACCGTGAGCCCGCCGGCTACCCGGCCGACGACCATCAGCAGCCAGATCTCCAGCACCAGCCAGGCGGCGATGGCGAGAGGAAGCAGGGAGCGGGGGCGGGAACGCTTCTGGGCCGTCGGTGTCGGTGCGCCGGTCGTCATGCTCCCAGTGTGCCTGGGAGCGGGGCGAAGCGACGATCAGCCCCTGCCGCGGCCGAGGAGACGATTCGCCCGACCCGCCACACCCCACGCGGTGACCCGCCACAGCGCCTCGACGACGATGTCCCGGCTCATCTTGGAGTCGCCGAGCTCGCGCTCGACGAAGGTGATCGGGACCTCCACCACGTGGTATCCCGCCGCGACGGCCCGCCGGGCGAGATCGACCTGGAAGCAGTAGCCCTGGGAGGCCACGTCACCGAGACCGAGACCCTTCAGGGTGTCGGCGTGGAAGGCCCGGAATCCGCCCGTGACGTCCCGGATCGGAACCCCGAGCAGCAGCCGCGAGTAGGTGCTGCCGCCGCGGGAGAGGAACTCCCGGTACTTGGGCCAGTTGACGACCCGTCCGCCCGGCACCCAGCGCGACCCGAGGACCAGGTCCGCCCCCTTGAGAGCGGTGAGCAGCCGGGGCAGTTCCTCGGGCTGGTGGGAGCCGTCCGCGTCCATCTCGACCAGCACGTCGTAGCCGTGCTCGATGCCCCACGCGAACCCGGCGAGGTACGCCGCGCCGAGCCCTTCCTTGCCCTTGCGGTGCAGCACATGGACATGCTCGTCCTCGGCGGAGAGCTCATCGGCGAACTTGCCGGTGCCGTCGGGGCTGTTGTCGTCGGCGACGAGGACGTCCGCGTCGGGCACTGCGGCGCGCACCCGGGCGACGATCGGCCCGATGTTCTCCGCCTCGTTGTAGGTCGGGATGATCACCAAGGCCCTGCCGAGCGGCGCATACCGCCTTACCTGGGCTTCTCCCCCGGGAACCCCACCACCGTTTGTCACTGCTGCCCCTTTGTTTCGTACGCAGAGACCAACCATAGCGAGCGCCTGCGCCCGGCCTGCGGACCAGGACCCGGCGTCCTTCGGGCCGACCTGGTACCCGCTGGCTGCGGATCGACCGAGAGCCGTTGTCTACTGAACGCCGGGCCCCACCCGAGTCACACCTGCCGACCGGCTGAAACCTTCCCTCGCCCCCGAGGCGCGGTCGCTGAACCTGGCTCCCAGCGGCAGTGCCCGGTGCGGTGCGCTGCCCCATGGCCCAGCGGCGTTCGACGACTGCGTGGGGGTCTGCCGGCCGGACGTCCCGTGGTGGACTCGGCCGAACCTACCCGCCGGTGGGCGCTGGCTGTCAACACTCCCCCGACCTGCGGTGTTGCACCTCGTCACCAGGTCAGCGACGAAGATCCGCAGGTCGCGGGGCGAGCGTGGGCCCCCAGTCGGCGACCGCGCGAAATGTCCGCACGTCACTCATTCGGCCGGTCGAAGACCGTTTGTCCGAAGACAACGGTGCGCAGGCAGACGGGGAGGTCGGCGCCAGGGCTGAGATCGGGCAGCCCCGGGGTGCCCGAGCGGGGATCGGTCGACCAGCGGGCCACGCGGTCGTCGGGGGCCTGAACCACGAGTTCCGCGGTGCGCCAGACCGCGTAGTCGGCAGGGGCTCCGGGGACCAGGACGCCGGCGTCGTCCCGGCCGACGGCCCGCCAGCCGCCGCGCGTATGGGCGGTGAACGCGGCACGCACGGAGATCCGGTGCTCCGGGGTGCGGTGGAACGCCGCGGCGCGGACGGCACCCCACGGATCCAGCGGCGTGACCGGACTGTCGGAGCCGAAGGCGAGCGGGACTCCGGCGCGCAGCAGCGCCGCGTACGGGTTGAGGGTGCGGGCCCGCTCCACGCCCAGACGCTGTGCGTACATGCCGGAGTCGCCGCCCCAGGCCGCGTCGAAGGCGGGCTGAACGGAGGCGGTGAGACCGAGCTCCGCGAAGGCGGCGACGGTCTCGGGGGTGAGTGCCTCCGCGTGCTCGACGCGGTGCCTGGCGGCGCGGACCCGGGCGAGGCCCAGTCGCTCGGACGCGGTCCGCACTCCCTCGACGACGGCGCTGAGCGCGGCGTCGCCGATGGCGTGGAAGCCGGCCTGCAGCCCGGCCTCGGTGCAGGCCGTCACATGCGCGGCCACGGCCGCCGCGTCGAGGTATGCGGCGCCGGTGTGCGGGGCGTCGGCGTACGGCTCGTGCAGCCAGGCCGTGTGGGAGCCGAGGGCGCCGTCGACGAAGAGGTCTCCCGCCGCGCCGATCGCACCGAGTTCGCGAATGCGCCGGGCGTCCTCCGCGGATGCGACCTCCTGGGCCCAGTAGCCGAGGACGCGCGGGCCGGGCTCCGCCGCCGCGAGGTTCAACAGGGCGGTGAAGTCGTCCTCGTCGCTGATGGCCGGGCCCGCGCACTCGTGGACGGCGCCGATGCCGAGGGAGGCCGCGCGGGCGAGGGCCGCCCGCTGGGCGGCGGCGCGCTGCGCCGGGGTGACCGCGGCGTGGGCGGCGGCCCGCACGGCGTGGTGGGCGGCGCGGGTGAGCGGACCCTCGGGGTGGTATCCGTCGAGGTCGGTGACGTCGGGGACGAGGTCCAGCAGTGCGCTTGTGACGACCGCCGAGTGGACGTCCACGCGGGGCAGGTAGGCGGGCCTTCCGCCGGCGGCCTGGTCGAGTTCGAGGCGGGAGGGAGGCCGCTGCTCGGGCCAGCGCGAAGCGTCCCAGCCGTGGCCGAGGAGGACCCGGTGCTCCGGGTGGGCGGCGCTGTGGGCCCGCAGCAGGGCCAGCGCCTCGCTCAGGCTGCCGGCGGCGGACAGATCGAGCCCGGTCAGCGCAAGACCGGCGCTCGTGGTGTGCACATGCGCGTCGGTGAACGCCGGAGTGACCAGGGCCCCTTCGAGGTCGACCACCTCGTCGGCTCCGGAGGCGAAGGCGTCGGCGGCGCCTTCGGAGCCCACCCAGGCGATATGCCCCTTCTCGACGACCATCGCGGTGGCGAAGGGATCGGCGGGGCTGTGGACTTCTCCGCGGCGCAGCAGCACGGTGCGGTGTGCGCGCTCGTCGCCTTCGGGGGCGGAGGCGGGACTTTCGGTGGTCATGGCACCAGCCTAGAGACGGGCCGGCTCAGCCCTCCCACGGGGCGGGCCTCGCCGGGAGCACGGCAGCGCAGCCTGCCGGGCCCGGCGGCCCGGCGCTAAATCCGGGGCGGTCGCGCCTCGTACGGCGTGGACAGCACGACCGTGGTGCGGGTGGAGACTCCGGAGAGCGAGCGGATGCGGGTCAGGAGGTTCTCCAGCTCGTGCGGGGTCGACACCCTCACCTTGAGGATGTAGTTCTCGTCCCCGGCCACGCTGTGGCAGGCCTCGATCTCCGGGACGTCGGCAAGCCGGTCAGCGATGTCGTCCGGGGCGCTGGGGTCGAAGGGTTTGACCGAGATGAACGCGGTCAGCGGCAGTCCCACGGCCTCGGGGTCGACGACGGCGGCATAGCCGCGGATGACTCCGCGCTGCTCGAGGCGGCGTACGCGCTGGTGCACGGCCGAGGTGGACAGGCCGGTGGCCTTGCCCAGGTCCGTGTAGCTCATACGCCCGTCTTTCACGAGCAACTCAACGATCTGGCGATCCAGCTCCTCCATGCGGATCAACCTATTGCCCCGGGCGCGTTCCGGCACAGTCGGAACGCGTCGAGGGCGCCCGTGGAACGCCTCACGGGGCGGCAGCCCCGGCCCGCACGGCTGCTGCTGCGGCACCTGCGCCGGGCATGTGACGAATGCCACAGCGCACCCGTCGAGTGGATCGTGACCCGGCGGTTACCCGCCTGGCTCGAGGGGAATTGCTTGCTGTGGCCGAGGCCGCATGTGCCCGATCGGCCCACGTGAGGGGGAGATTCTCCATGCAAAGCACCAAGAACACCGGACGCACCGAACCGGAGCCTGTTGATCCGGCCGGTCCTCTCGATCGCGTCGATCCGCATGAACAGCTCGACCAGGACGAGCCGGACGCCTACGACACCTACGAGATGTACCGGGTGATCTGCCCGGACTGCGCCCAGCCGATTGCACTGCTGGCGGACGAGGACGTCCTTCCGGAGCATGCGCTGTGCCCCACTCCGTGGAACCCGTTCGGGTTGACGGTGTGCGCCGGCACCGGCCGCGCGGCGGCCTCGGCCCGCCCCGCCGACGACACGCGCCGGGCCCAGGAGCAGGACACGGCCCTGCTGCTGACGCTGCCTCAGGGGCTCGACTGGCGGACACAGCCCTTCTCCCATGTGGGCGGGCCCGCATCCCGCCCGCTCAAGGCCCCGGTGACGCCGCGGCAGCGCCGCGCGGCCTAGCCCGGCCCTGGGCCCTCTTCGCCGCGGCGCGGACGCACGGGCGGTCCGACGGCACTGGGTAAGGTGCGAACTGGCACTCGGTTCGCACCTCCGGTAACCCGCCCGGGATACCGGGCGTTGGCCGGACATGACCCTGCTCTACTCCACGACCGGTTACACCAGTGCCACACCGGCGGGAGCCGCACCCGCCCCGTCGCATCACGCACCCGCCGAAGAATCGCTTCGTCACTCGGCCGCCGCCCATCCGCGGCCGCCTGATCCGCCCATCTATGCCGAGCTGCTGCGGCTGTGGGCGAGCCAGGGCAGAACCCTGCCGGGGCGTCGCGACCCCGAATGGAGCAGGCTTGCGACGCCCCCGCAGTGGAGAGGACGGATCAGCGGCTCTCCGGCCCCGCCAGATGGCGGGCGATGACCATGCGCTGGATCTGGTTGGTGCCCTCGACGATCTGCAGCACCTTGGCCTCGCGCATCAGACGCTCGACCGGGAAGTCCTGCGTGTAGCCGTAGCCGCCGAGCACCTGGACCGCATCGGTGGTGACGCTCATGGCGGCGTCCGTGCAGAACAGCTTGGCCATCGCGGCCTGCTGGGAGAAGGGCAGTCCGGCGTCGCGCCGCCGGGCGGCGGCCAGGTACAGGGCGCGGCCCGCCTCAATGCGGGTGGCCATGTCGGCGAGCATGAAGCGCAGCCCCTGGAAGTCCGCGATCGGCCGGCCGAACTGCTGCCGGCCGGTGGCGTAGGAGACGGCTTCGTCAAGCGCGGCCTGGGCCACGCCGACGGCGCAGGCTGCGATGCCCAGGCGGCCCGAGTCGAGGGCGGAGAGCGCGATGGAGAAGCCCTGCCCCTCCTCGCCGATCCGCCGGGTGTCGGGGATGCGGACCCCGTCGAAGTTGACCACAGCGGTGGGCGAGCCCTTCATGCCCATCTTCCTCTCCGGGGCCCCTGCGCTCAGGCCCGGAGCATCGCCCGGCACGAGGAAAGCAGTGATGCCGCGGGCGCCCTCCTGGCCGGTGCGGGCCATCACCGTGTAGAAGTCCGCCACACCGCCGTGGGTGATCCATGCCTTGGTGCCGTTGACGACCCAGTCGTCGCCGTCGCGCACGGCCTTGGTGCGCAGTGAGGCGGCGTCGGAACCGGACGCGGGCTCGGAGAGGCAGTACGCGCCGAGCAGCCCGCCGCCGAGCATGGCGGGCAGATGCTCGCTCTGCTGCTCCTTGGCGCCGTATCCGGCCAGGGCGTGGCAGGACAGGGAGTGGACGCTGACGCCGAGGCCCACGGTGAGGCGGGCGGCGGCCAGCTCTTCGAGCACCTGGAGATAGACCTCGTACGGCTGGTCGCCGCCTCCGTATTCGGAGTCGTACGGAAGACCGAGCAGCCCGGACTCGGACAGCAGGGAGAAGATCTCGCGCGGGAAGCGGCCCGCGTCCTCCTCCTCGGCGGCCCGGGGAGCGATCTCCCGCTGGACGATGTCGCGCACCAGGGCGATCAGATCCCTGGACTCCTCGGTGGGCAGCTGACGTTCCACCGGCTGCGGGACGCGGTCGGACATTGCGGCGCTCTCCTCCCTGTCGGGCGCGGCGGCGACGCGCACTGAGGGTGAGGGCGCGCCGCCGGGTCTCTCTGCCAGGCCGATGCTGCCCTTCCGGGTCGCGGAAGGGTCTCGGCGGCGGCTGTGGCGCGTTGAGTATGCCCGATCAGCGGACTTCCGTCACGGGCTGTGGACGGCGGTGGGCGCCACACCGGGATGCGGCCCCGGGTACGGCTCGGGCGGCGGCGCGGGGCACTCGGGGGCGAACTCCTCGATCGTGTGCAAAGTGGCCCGCAGCTGCCGGATGAGCAGGGCGCAGACGGAGGCGCGCGGCAGTTCGGGGTGGTCCAGCCACTCCAGGGTGACCCCCTCCACGCCGCTCAGCCAGCCGAGGAGGGCGAGCCGGGCGAGCAGCGGGATCTCGCGCCGTCCGTAGGCGCCGTGCGCGAGGGCGGCGATCAGTTCCTCGCGCACCGCGTCGCGTATCGAGTGCACCTGGGGGTCGAAGCCGACGCCGCCGGTGACGATGGTGCGGTAGGCGGCCTGGTGGGACTGTGCGTAGCGGAGGTATCCGTCGACCGTGCGGTGCACCCGCTCGGCGCGGGGCAGCCCCGTGTCGCCGGCGGCGCGTGCGACGAGTTCCGCCACGGCGTCCTCGATGATCGCCAGGTAGTAGCCCCGCTTGCTCTTGAAGTAGTAGTAGATCAGCCCTTTGGCGACTCCCGCGTGCCGGGCGATGTCGTCCATCGACAGCGCGTCGTAGGAGGTGTCGGCGAACAACTTCCTCCCGATGGCGATGAGTTCAAGGCGACGCGCCTTGGATCGCCCGGTCACGCCCGGCTGCTGGCTGCTGTTCACATCCGGCCCTCGGTCCAACGGCTGCCACGGATGGCCGGAAGTATGGCAGCCCCGGCCGTGGACGGGCACGGCCGGGCGGCGCTGGCTGCTGGCTGCTGGCTGCTGGCTGCTGGCCGCTCGCCGCTCGCCGAGGCTCCGGCCGGGTGCTGCGGGCCGCCGGCCGCTGGCCGGAGGTCGCTCAGCGGATGCCGACGGTCGCCAGGGCATGGCGCTGGGCGGGGCTGGGGAAGGCCGGCCAGAAGACGTAGCAGACACCGCCCGTACCGCTTCTGACCTTGCCGTTTGCGTCGTAGCGCTTGGTGCGCAGCCAGATCTGTTCCCACTCGGCGCGCCGGTAGACCCGCCGCACGGCCTCGTTGCCCGGCGATGCCGGGTCATTGGCGATCACATCGCCCGTCTCGGTGAAGCCGATGACCGTCATCAGGTGCCCGGCCGTGCCGTAGCCCGCACCGGTCAGCTCCTCCTCCAGGAAGGACTGGGAAGTGATCACCGGGATGCCGGCGCGGATCAGGGTCTCGACGTCGGACAGCGTGTGCAGCCGGGTGACGACGGCGCTCATGTCCCGGTAGGAGGCGGCGTAGGCGGCGTTGAAGGGCCAGTTGCCGCAGCCTTCGTACTGGTAGTCGTAGGTGAGCCGGGCGGCGTGGCAGACCTGGGGGTCGTCGAATTCCGGGTTCACCCAGGCGAGATCCTCGGCTGTGGGTCTGCGGCCCCAGTATTCGATGATCATCTGGGAGGAGGTGGGGCTGCACCAGGCCTCGCCGCCGTTGTCGTACTCCGGGTACCGGCCGATGTGCGTGTTCTGCGAGTACCGGGGAACCTGCAGCTCCCGGGAGACGCACGGCAGGGACTCCGGGACGCCGAAGCGGTCCGGGATGTCTGATGCCATCGCGCCCAGCCGCCGAACGGTGGGAGTCAGCCGGGTGCCCGGGGTGCGGAAGAGCCTGATCCGGAGCTGGTACGACTCCAGGCGCAGCCCGCTCGCCGGGTCGTCGACGGCGAGGGTGTCCGTCCAGACGGTCGCCCTGCCGTCGCTCTGGCCGTCCGCCGAGGTGCGGCGGATGTCTCCGTCGCCGGCGGCCCAACGGCCCATGGTGAACCAGGGCGTCAGGGCGCCGTCGGAGTAGCGGCCGCGCAGTTCGGTCTCGATCCAGGTGCCGGCCGGGGTGTCGGCGTTCCACGAGGCGATCGCCTCGGTCGCGGGGACGCTGGAGCGGTGGACCGGGGAGGTCCAGGTGGCGTACTCCCACGCGGAGGTCCGCCCGGTGTGCGGGTCGGTGTACTCCGTGCGGCCCGCGGGAGCGGCGATGACGAGCCCGGGTCGGCGGCCGCCGACCGGACGGGTGCCGGCCCGCTCACCGCAGCGCCAGTCGGTGTACGAGGTCCAGAAGCGGTTGTCGACCAGCGGCGCGGCGTACGGCGACCGTCGCCCGCGCGCGACGGTCCCGCGGGCGACGGTCCCGCGGGCGGCGGTCCCGCGGGCGGCGGCCCCGGTAGCCGCGGTCGCGGTCTCCGCCGAGGTCAGCGGCAGGGCTCCGGCTCCTGCCGCGGCGGCAGCGGCTCCGAGCAGGGTGCGGCGGGTCGCATGTCGGGTCATGGCTCCCCCAGGAAGCGGGTGCAGAGGTCAGGTGCACGTCAGTGACACAACTATCCGGGCTGTGGACGCACTTCTGCCAGAAGCGGCGCGACGCGTCGCGTTTTCGTCCCCCGCTTAGGCTGGCGGCATGGACGAGACCCCCGGGCACGCGGCGGAGCTGCACCGCCTTGCCCCCTCCTGCGGCCCAGTGCGGCTGATCGCCGTGGACGGGCACGCCGGATCGGGCAAGAGCACCTTCGCCGCGCATCTGGCCACGGCCCTCGGCGCGGTCGGCGAGGACTCCGCGGGCCCGGCGCCGGTGCTGCACCTGGACGACCTCGCCACCCACGAGGAGTTGTTCTCCTGGACCGAGCGGCTGCGGGACCAGGTGATCGGCCCGCTCTCCCGCGGGGAGTGCGCGCACTACGCCCCGTACGACTGGATCCGGCGGAGCTTCGGCGCACCGCGGCCGCTGCCCGCCGCGCCCGTCGTGATCGTCGAAGGTGTGGGCGCGGGCAGACGCGCGCTGCGCCCGCACCTCGCACGGCTGCTGTGGATGGAGCACGGGCCGGAGAGGTCCTGGGAGCGCGGTCGGCAGCGCGACGGAATCGGACTTTCCGCCTTCTGGGACGAGTGGACCGTGGCGGAGACCCGCCATTTCGCAGCGGATCCCTCGCGTCCGTTCGCCGATGCACTGGTGTATGAGCGCCGCGAGGGATACGAGTGGCTTCCGGGACCTGCGACGTCAGCACGATCGAACCATGCCGTCACATTGGGTGATGAATCCCGTCGCGTGCGCTGAGCGGCCGGAAACGACGGCTCAAGTGTGCCTCAACCCTGCTTGACCGAGAGGGCGCGGAGGTCTTACGTTCTCAATGTGCGGCTTTCCGAAGCCGCCGCATACACGAAGCCCCCGGTTGTTCCCCCGTGATCGGGGGCTTCGTTCTGCCCTCACACCGGCCTCCCTCCACTGCCCCGCACTCCGCTCGCCCGATCCATTCACCCAGGGTGACCTTCACCGGATCGGTCGCGGCGGTCTTCGTAGCGCGCCCTTTGCGCAGGTACGATGCACCTCGGCGGGGTGAAGTCCCGTCCACGGCAGGGTGGTTCAGCACTCGGCCGGCGGGCCCGCCCGGCGGGACGAGATCCGGTGCACAGTTTGTGGGGGGATATGGGCAGCCCTATGGACAGCGGCACTCAAGGCGTGCACGCCCCCGCCGACCTCGCCTGGGTGCGTGGCGTCGACGCATACACCATGGGCGCCTATCCGCAGGCCGAGGAGGAGTTCCGGACCGCTGTGCGGCTGGATCCCCAGATGGCGGACGGCTGGCTCGGACTGCACGCCCTGCGCGTCGACACCTCCACCGCGCTGCTGCGCATGTACGCCGCACGTGACCGCTTCGGCGAGCAGCGCGCCCGCCACCGCCGCACCCTGAACTCCTGGTACTGGCTGGGGTGGTGGGTGCAGCCGGTGTTGGAGAGCCCCCGCGATCTTCTGCTCGCCCATGCCTCACACTGGCTCGACGGCCGCCATGTCCCGGAGCTGGACCGTGCGCTCGCCGCGCTCCCTCCGGTCGACGCCGACCCCCAGGTGCGCTTTCTGCACGCCTGCCGGGCCTATCTGGTCAAGGACTGGGAGCAGCTCGTACACCATACGGAGCCGCTGGTCGACGATCCCGTGCTGGGGATCGAGGCCGGGCTGTTCGGCGGCATGGCACGGGTCAGGCTGGAGATGTACGGGCAGGCGGAACCGCTGCTCTCGGCCGCGCTGATGCGCTGCCGCAGCGAGCAGCCGCAGCGCAAGGAGCTGCGGTACTGGCTGGCGCGGGCGCACGAGGGCACGGGCCGCAGCGCGGCGGCGCTGCCGCTGTACCGGGCCGTGCACAAGATCGACCCGGCGTTCATGGACACCTCCGCCAGGCTCGCCGCGATCGCGGAGTACGACGCCGGCATCGACGGGGTCGAGGGGGCCGACGCCTTCGACGGCTTCGCCGGGCCCGCCGGGCTGGCGAGCGTGTCGCTGGCGGGGATCGGCCCGGAGGCGCCGGATACGCAGTCGGAGGGCGAGTCGTTCCCGGCCGAGGCCAGGCCGGGGCCCGACGTCCAGCCGCCGCTGCCGGGGGCGCCCGTGCCCACCCCCTCCGGGGGTTTACACCGCAGGGCGAGCGTGCCGCAGCAGCCGGCTCCCCCGCCCTTCCCGGCCGGGCCCACCGACCCGTCGGCGCTGGAGCAGGCGCTGGCGGAGCTGGAGCGGATGGTCGGTCTGGAGCCGGTGAAGCGCCAGGTCAAGGCGTTGTCGGCGCAGTTGAGGATGGCGCGGCTGAGAGCGGGGCAGGGACTTCCCGTCCAGCCGCCGAAACGTCACTTTGTCTTCTCCGGTCCCTCGGGCACCGGCAAGACCACGGTAGCGCGGATTCTCGGCCGGGTGTTCTACGCCCTCGGGCTGCTGCACGGCGACCATCTGGTGGAAGCCCAGCGGGCCGATCTGGTGGGCGAGTTCCTCGGCCAGACGGCGGTGAAGGCGAACGAACTGATCGACTCGGCGCTGGGCGGGGTGCTGTTCGTGGACGAGGCGTACAGCCTGTCCAACTCCGGCTACGGCAAGGGCGACGCCTACGGCGACGAGGCGCTCCAGGTCCTTCTCAAGCGGGCCGAGGACAACCGCGACCATCTGGTGGTCATCCTGGCCGGCTATCCGGAGGGCATGGACCGGCTGCTGGCCGCCAATCCGGGGCTGTCGTCCCGTTTCACGACCCGCGTGGACTTCCCTTCGTACCGCCCGCTCGAACTGACCGCGATCGGCCGGGTGCTGGCGGCCGACAGCGGCGATGTGTGGGACGAGGAGGCGGTCGACGAGCTGCGTTCCATCAGCGGCCATGTGGTCGACCAGGGCTGGATCGACGAACTGGGCAACGGCCGCTTTCTGCGCACCCTGTACGAGAAGAGCTGCGCCTACCGGGATCTGCGGCTGTCCGGGTACGCGGGCACGCCCACACGGGAGGACCTGGCGACGCTGCGGCTGCCGGATCTGATGCAGGCGTATGGCGAGGTCCTGTCGGGCCGGGGCCCGCGGGATCCGTAACCGCGGGGGCTCCGCCCCCGGACCCCGTTTACTAGGGCTCCGCCCCGGACCTCCGCGCCTCAAACGCCGGCGGGGCTGGATGTGCGCGTCAAGCGCCGGCGGGGCTCGTTTCTGTCCGCGAGGACGAATCAGCTCTGCTTGCTCGTGCCCCGTTCCTCCGCCAGGGCCCGCAGCGCGCGGGCGTCGCGGATGGCGTGCTCCTTGGCGATGCCGGGCTGGATGCCGAGGGCGGGCAGGCTGGTGCCGTCGCTGAGGTCGAGGAAGACCCAGGGGTCGCCGGGCCGCAGATTGACCCGGAGGATCTCCGCCCAGTCGAGACGGCGTGTGCGGGTGAGGTTGACGACGGTGACGCCCGTCTCGTCGGCGACGACCTTGGGCCGGCTGAGCAGCGCCAGCACGCCGAAGAAGAGCAGCGCGGTGACGACGAAGCTGACCCGTTCCCCCGGGTTGAGGCGCTCCAGTGTCACGGCCACGGCGGTGATCACCGCGAACATCACCGTGCCCACGGAGAGCAGGACGACGCGGGTGCGGGTCGGCCGGAAGGTGACCGGGAGCGCGGGTGTGCGAGGGTCAGAGGCGGCGGTCATGGCGTCGGGAGCATCCTGGAGTGAGCGGCCCGGCAGCCGCCGTGGGACGGCCGCCGGGACCGGGGGCGGTCGGGTTCAGAGGCGGCAGGCGTGGATGGCCGTGGTGAGGATGGCCCGGGCGCCCAGCGCATACAGATCGTCCATGATCCGCTGTGCTTCCTTCGCCTCGACCATGGAGCGCACCGCGACCCAGCCCTCGTGGTGGAGCGGGGAGATGGTCGGGGACTCCAGGCCGGGGGTGAGGGCGACGGCCTTCTCCAGGTGCTCGACCCGGCAGTCGTAGTCCATCATCACGTAGCTGCGGGCCACCAGGACGCCTTGGAGCCTACGGAGGAACTGCTGCACCTGGTGGTTCTCGGCATCGGCGCCGGTGCGCCGGATGACCACCGCCTCGGAGGTGAGGATCGGCTCGCCGACGATCTCCAGGCCCGCGTTGCGCAGGCTGGTGCCGGTCTCCACGACGTCCGCGATGACCTGGGCGACGCCCAGCTCGATGGCGGTCTCGACCGCTCCGTCGAGGTGCACGACAGAGGCCTCGATGCCCTGGTCGGCGAGGTGTTTGGCGACGACGCCCTCGTAGGAGGTGGCGATCGTCATCCCCCGGAAGTCCGCCGGGCCGTCGGCCGTGCCGGGCTTGGCGGCATAGCGGAACGTCGAGCGGGCGAAGCCGAGCTGAAGGATCTCCTCCGCGTTGGCGCCGGAGTCCAGCAGCAGATCCCGGCCGGTGATGCCGATGTCGAGCTTGCCGGAGCTGACGTAGATCGCGATGTCGCGGGGACGGAGGTAGAAGAACTCGACCTCGTTCTCCGGGTCGACCAGGACGAGTTCCTTGGACTCCTTGCGCTGCTGATAGCCCGCCTCATGGAGCATCGCCGACGCAGGTCCGGACAGTGAACCCTTGTTGGGGACGGCGATGCGCAACATGAGACGGGCTTCCTTTGCTCTTCGGTGAGGTGATGCGGGATGTGAGGGCGGGCGTTTCAGAGGTGGGCGTAGACGTCGTCGAGGGAGATCCCGCGGGCGACCATCATCACCTGAACGTGGTAGAGGAGCTGGGAGATCTCCTCGGCCGCGGCCTCCTTGCCCTCGTACTCGGCGGCCATCCACACTTCGGCGGCCTCCTCTACGACCTTCTTGCCGATGGCATGGACGCCCTTGTCGACCAGCTCGGCGGTGCGGGAGGTGGCGGGGTCGCCGTGGGCGGCCTTGTGCTGGAGCTCGGTGAAGAGCTCCTCGAACGTCTTCTTGGACATGGTGCTCCCACCCTACGCGGAACCGTCCGCTCCTCAGCGCCAGGGTTCAGATACTGAGCGCAGGGTTGCCGCGGTGGCGACGGCGGCGGTCACCGCCTCGTGGCCCTTGTCCTCGCTGGAGCCCTCGATGCCCGCACGGTCCAGCGCCTGCTCCTCGGTGTCGCAGGTCAGTACGCCGAAGCCGACGGGGACGCCGGTGTCCACGCTGACCTGGGTGAGCCCCTGGGCAACGCCCTGGCACACATAGTCGAAGTGCGGGGTGCCGCCGCGGATGACAACGCCGAGCGCCACGATCGCGTCATAGCCGCGGCCGGCCAGCACCTTGGCGACGACGGGCAGCTCGAAGCTGCCCGGAACGCGCAGCAGCGTGGGCTCGTCGATGCCCAGCTCGTGCAGGGCGCGCAGGGCGCCGTCGACCAGTCCGTCCATCACTTTCTCGTGCCACTGCGCCGCGATCACCGCGACCCGCAGGTCGCCGCAGTTGCGTACGGACAGTTCGGGTGCGCCCTTGCCGCTCACGTTGCTCTTGCTCCTTGTGATCTGGTGATCCGGGTGATCTGGTGGTGCTCTGGATGGTCTGTCTCTGCCGGTTCTTACTGGTTGCCGCAGGCGGCCGCCGGGGCGGCGTCGAGCCAGGGCAGGTCATGGCCCATGCGGTCCCGCTTGGTGCGCAGGTACCGCAGATTGTGCTCGCCGACCTGGGCGGGCATCGGCTCACGGCCGAGGACGGTCAGCCCATGGCGGGTGAGTGCGGAGATCTTCTCGGGGTTGTTGGTCATCAGCCGCAGGCTGCGTACGCCGAGATCGGCGAGGATCTGCGCCCCGGCCGCGTAGTCGCGGGCGTCGGCGGGCAGGCCCAGCTCGAGATTGGCGTCCAGGGTGTCGCGGCCTCGCTCCTGGAGCTCGTATGCGCGCAGCTTGGACAGCAGGCCGATGCCGCGTCCCTCGTGACCGCGCAGATAGACGACCACGCCGCGCCCGGTCTCGGTGATATGCCGCATGGACGCGTGCAGCTGGGGGCCGCAGTCGCAGCGCAGGGAGTGGAACACATCGCCGGTCAGGCACTCGGAGTGGACGCGGACGAGCAGGTCCTCGCCGTCGCCGAGGTCGCCGTGGACGAGGGCGACATGCTCGACGCCGTCGACCGTGGAGCGGTAGCCGTAGGCGGTGAACCGGCCGTGGGCGGTCGGCAGGTCGACCTCGGCCTCGCGCCGTACGGCAGGCTCGCTGGAGCGGCGGTAGGCGATCAGGTCCTCGATGGAGATGATCGTCAGTCCGTACTTGCGGGCGAAGGGGACCAGTTCGGGCAGGCGCAGCATGACCCCGTCCTCGCCGGCGATCTCGACGATCGCGCCGGCGGGGCGCAGCCCGGCGAGCCGGGCGAGGTCGACGGCGGCTTCGGTGTGGCCGTTGCGCACCAGCACTCCGCCGGGCTTGGCGCGCAGCGGGAAGATATGGCCGGGCCGTACGAAGTCGGACGGCTGGGCGACCCCGCTCGCCAGGAGCTGCAGGGTGGCGGCGCGGTCGGCGGCGGAGATGCCGGTCGTGACGCCGTGGGCGGGGCCCGCGTCGACGGAGACCGTGAAGGCGGTCTTCATGGACTCGGTGTTGTGCTCCACCATCTGCGGCAGCTGGAGGCGTTCCAGCTCGTCGCCCTCCATGGGGGCGCAGATCAGTCCGCGGCACTCGCTCATCATGAAGGCGACGATCTCGGGGGTGGCCTTCTCGGCGGCGATGACGAGGTCGCCTTCGTTCTCGCGGTCCTCGTCGTCGACGACCACGACGGGCCGCCCGAGGGCGATGTCGCGGATGGCCTGCTCGACCGGGTCGAGGGAGAGGTCCTCGTCGTCGGTGGGGTACCAGGTGGGCAGTGCGCTTGTCATGCCGCCGCTCCTTCCAGGACGGGCTTGGCGCTCCCGCGGGAGCGGAGCCACCAGTCGCGCATGCCCCACAGGACGAGCGCGAAGTAGATCACATAGACGATGCCGGAGAACGCGAGGTCGCTGCGGAACGCCAGCGGTACGCCGACGATGTCGACGAGCAGCCAGGCGAACCAGAATTCGACGAGTCCGCGGGCCTGGGCGACCATCGCGACGAGCGTGCCGACGAAGATGTAGGCGTCCGCCCAGGGGCTCCAGGACAGCGAGGGGTAGAGGGTGAACAGCCCGCCGACGGCGAGGGTGCCGAGGACCGCGGCGGCGGCCAGCCCGGCGCGCTCGCGCCAGGTGGCGAAGCGGACGGCGACGGAGCCGTCGCGGGCCTGGCGGCGGCCGCGGGTCCACTGCCGCCAGCCCCACACCGCGACGCCGATGACCAGCAGTTGCTTGCCGACGCCGCCGGAGAGCTGGGCGGAGGCGTAGGCGCCGACGAGGATGACGCCGGAGAGCAGCTGGGCGGGCCAGGTGAGGACGGAGCGCCGCCAGCCGAGCGCCAGGGCGGCCAGCCCGATCACATTGCCGATCATGTCGGACCATTTGATCTGCTGGTCGAAGGCCGTGAAGGCCTCGGTGTTCAGCCAGGACAGCGCGCTCACCGGGCGGTCCCTTCGGCTGTGCGGTCGCCCGGGGCGCGGTGGCCGAGCATCCGCTCGACGTACTTGGCGATGATGTCGACTTCGAGGTTGACCGGGTCGCCGGGGCTTTTGACGCCGAGGGTGGTCAGGGCGAGCGTGGTGGGGATGAGGCTGACGGTGAAGTAGTCGGGGCCGGCGTCGACGACGGTGAGGCTGACGCCGTCGACGGTGATCGAGCCCTTCTCCACGACGTACCGGGCGAGGTCCGCGGGGAGGGAGATCTTGACGATCTCCCAGTTCTCGGAGGGCTTGCGCTCCAGGACTTCGCCGACGGAATCGACGTGTCCCTGGACGATGTGCCCGCCGAGGCGGTCGCCGACCGCCGTGGGCCGCTCCAGGTTGACGCGGGACCCGGCGTCCAGTGCGCCGAGGCTGGAGCGGTTCAGGGTCTCGGCCATCACATCGGCGGTGAACTCGCCGTCGGCGGTGTCCACGACGGTGAGGCAGACGCCGTTGACGGCGATGGAGTCGCCGTGCTTCGCACCGTCGGTGACGACGGGTCCGCGCAGTCGGAAGCGGCACGCGTCGCCGAGCTTCTCGACGGCGGTGACCTCGCCCAGCTCTTCGACGATTCCGGTGAACACGCTCAGCGCTCCTTGGGGGTGGCAGTGATGCGGAGATCGGGGCCGATGCGGACCGTCTCGGTGATGTCGAGCCGTGCGGCCTCGTCGATCGTGGTGATGGAGGCGTCGGCGAGGGCGGCGGGGCCCGCGCCGAGGAGTACGGGGGCGAGATAGCCGACGACCCTGTCGACGGCTCCCGCGGCGAGGAAGCCTCCGGCGAGCGTCGCTCCGCCTTCGAGGAGCACGGAGCGGACGTCACGCTCGTACAGGGCGCGCAGCAGCGCGGGGACGGACAGACCGCGGTCCGCCCTCGGCAGCCGTACGACGTCGACGCCGCCGGGCGGTTGGCCGGCGGCGTCCTCGGCGACCGCGATCAGGGTGGGCGCCGCGTCGTCGAGGATGCGCGCGCCGGGCTTGACGGCCGTGGCCTCGCTGTCGACGACGACGCGCAGCGGCTGGACGGCCGCTGCGCCGGCGTCGGCGACGGTGCGCACGGCCAGGTGCGGGTCGTCCGCGCGGGCGGTGCCGGAGCCGACGATCACGGCGTCGGCGAGGGCGCGCAGCCGGTGGACGTCGGCGCGGGACTCGGCGGAGGTGATCCAGCGGCTGGTGCCGTCCTGTGCGGCGATCCGGCCGTCGAGGCTCGCGGCGTACTTCCATGTCACATGGGGGCGGCCGAGGCGTACGGCGGTGAGCCAGGCGGCGTTGCCGGCCGCGGCCTCGTCTTGGAGGAGGCCGGAGGCGACCTGGACCCCGGCGGCGCGCAGGGTGTCCGCGCCGCCCGCCGCCTGCCGGTTCGGGTCTCCGACCGCATAGAAGACTCGGCGGACTCCGGCGTCGATCAGCGCCTGGGCGCAGGGGCCGGTGCGGCCGGTGTGGTTGCAGGGTTCGAGGGTGACGTATGCGGTGCCGCCGCGGGCGCGCTCGCCCGCGGCACGCAGGGCGTGGACCTCGGCGTGCGGTCCGCCGGTGCGCTGATGGAAGCCCTCGCCGACGACGGCGCCGTCGGGGTCTGCGATGACACATCCGACGACGGGGTTGGGGCTGGTCGCGCCGAGTCCGCGGGCGGCGAGCGCGATGGCTCGGCGCATGGCGTCGATGTCGGCTGCGGTGGCCACCGGGTCCTCCTGCCTGTCGGGCACGGACTCCGGGGCCTGTCGATCGGTGAACGACAGAGAGCGGAAACGGCTCGGCACACGAGGACGCCGGACCCGAAACGCCCGCCCGCCTGCATACGGCGAACGGCGCGTACGGCCGGCGAATCGTGCCGACTCGCCCGCCGCGCACTGCCTCCCATCCGGACTTTCACCGTCGGTCCAGGAATTTCACCTGGTCAACCGGCCGCTGGCTGCGGACGGGTCGCGGACTGTAACCGCCGGTTCGGAATTGCACCGACCCCGGAGTGCGCTGCTGCTGATACAGGGCAAGTGTGCCATGCCTGATCCGCAGTCATGCTCGAGAACGGCTGTGGCCTGACTCACACACCCGTCCGGCGATACGACCGCGAACGACAACTCCAGAGTATTAGTCCAGACCTATTGACTGACTGGTCTAGTCCTCTTAATCTCTGCGTCACCTCCGAGGAGGCGGCCCGTCGGCGTGCGCACGCCCGGGCCCAACACGACCCACCTTTACCGCCAGTTGTGTTCCGCCGATCCCTCCCCAGGAGGCTGACCGTGCACTCCCCCACCCCGCTCGCACGCCTCGGCCGCGCGAGATCCGCGCTGCTCGCATCCGCGGCCGCGCTGCTGTACGTCGGCCCGAACGCCTCACTGTTCGACGCCGACGCCCGGCCCGACGCCGGGTGAGTGCGCCGCCCCGCGTGGGACGCCTCGACCGCGTACACGGCGACACGACCGTCTCCCACGACGGGCACAACTGGAAGTCCAGGTGGTGGACCCGCGCAGAGGAACCCGGCACCACGGGCGAGTGGGGCGTCTGGCAGGACCTCGGGATCTGCTGACACCCTGGCTGACCGGCCCGGCGGCGCGTCCCGGCCCTTGCCGCCGCCGGGCCCCTGCCATCCTGGCCGTATGACGTCGACGCTGGTGACCGGCGGCACGGGCACCCTGGGGCGCCGGGTGACCGGCCTGTTGAGCGAACGCGGCCACGAGGTGCGGGTACTGAGCCGCCATGCGCGGCCGTACGCGGTCGATCTGCTCGACGCCCGCGACGAGCCTGCTCTGCTTGCGGCGCTCGACGGCGTCGGGACCGTCGTCCACTGCGCCACCGGCCCGCGCGGCGACGACGTGGCGGCGGGCCGGCTCCTCGCGGCCGCGCGACGGGCCGGGGTCGGGCACCTGGTCTATATCTCCATCGTCGGGGTGGACCGGGTGCCGCTCGGCTACTACCGCGTCAAAGAGCGGGTCGAGCGGCTGATCGAGGAGGCGGCCGCCTCGGGCGGCCCGGACTGCACCATCCTGCGCACCACCCAGTTCCACGACCTGGTGCTGCGGGTGCTGGCCGGGGCCGCCCGGGCGCCCTTCGTGCTGCCCGTGCCCGCGGGAGTCAGCGTCCAGCCGGTCGACGTCTCGGAGGTCGCCGCCCGGCTGGCCGACCTGGCTGGCTCCGCCCCGGCGGGCCGCGTCCCGGACATGGGCGGCCCCGAGATCCGCTCCTTCCCCTCCCTCGCCCACGCCTACCTCGACGCCGCCGCACGCCGTCGCCGGGTCCTCTCCGTCCCCCTCGCCGGCAAGGCGTACGCGGCCTTCCGCGCGGGCGGCCACCTCACGCCGGAACGGGCGGTGGGGACGGTGCGGTTCGAGGACTTCCTCGCGGCGCGGCGCCCGAGAGTCCCGGCCGGTCCGGTCAGCCCGGAACGCCGAGGTCCAGGCGGTCGGCGAGGCCCGCGGCGGTGAACGCGGCCGCCAACTCGTCACGGCCTTCGGTGAAGTGGGCCCAGCTGTCGTAGTGGACGGCGACGACCCGGCGGGCGCCGAGGATCGCCGCCGCCTCGGCAGCCTGGGCGCTGTCGAGGACGAGGCACGCGCCGTCGAAGACGACGGGGATGCGGGGAGCCCCGGCGAACAGCAGGGCGGTGTCGACCGGTCCGAAGCGGTCGGCGATCTCCTTGACCGCGTCGAGGGAGGCGTTGTCCCCGCTGACGTAGACGGTGGGCAGACCGTCCCCGGTCAGGACGAAACCGACGACCTGGCCGGCTATCGCCTCGACCTCTTCGCGCGTGCCGGGCCCGTGGACGGCGGGCACGCCCGTCACGGTGACCGTGCCGCCGCCGGGCCGGTCGAGGTCGATCGCCTCCCAGTCGGCCAGTCCCCTGGCCCCGTCCCCCAGGCGCCGCCCGCCGCCGGGCGTGGTGAGAGTGAGCGGGACGTCAGCGAGCAGGGCCCGGCCGGAGTTGTCGAGATTGTCGGCGTGCTCGTCGTGCGAGAGCAGGACCACATCGACGCGTCCGAGGTCGGCGGGGCTGCCGGCGGAGGGCGCGGTCTTGGTCAGGAGCGGTCGGCCCGGCTTCTGGTAGCCGCCTGGCGCGTCGAACGTCGGGTCGGTCAGGAAGCGCAGGCCGCCGTACTCGAAGAGGGCGGTCGGGCCGCCGAAGACGCGGACGGGGAACTGTGCGGTCACGGTGCCGGTGGAGGCCATGAAAATGAAGCTCCTCACGGATGAAGGATGGTTTACCCGTGAGAAGACAGTACGGGCTACTCACGGATGAAGGCAAGCCGTACCATGAGATCCATGGAGGAGACCGTGACCGCAGAGCCCGCCCTGTCCCCCGCGCCGGGCGCGGAGCAGTACCCCGCTCTCGACTTCGCCAACAGCGCGGTCGCCCTGCCCGGCGGCCAGTTCAGCGACCTTCTCGGCACGCCCGCGTCGGCGAACCGGTGGCTGTCCGAACACGGGCTGGCCCCGGCCGACGCCGGGCTGCGGGAGATGTGCACAGCACAACTGCGGTCGCTGCGCGAACAGGTACGGGCACTGCTGGCCTCCCGCGTCGCCGGCCTTCCCGCGCTGCCCGCGGCGCTGTCCGCCGTCAATGACGCGCTGACCAGGGTTCCCACGGCCGCGCTGCTGCAGTGGGACGAGAAGACCGGCCCCTATCGCGCGACGCCGCACCCGACCACCGAGATCCTCGACCACGCCCTGGCCGCCCTCGCCGCCGACGCGGCCGACCTGCTCACCGGCCCCGACGCCGAACGTCTCACCGCCTGCGGCTCCGCCCCCTGCAACCGCTATCTGCTGCGCCACGGCCGCCGCCACTGGTGCTCGACCCGCTGCGGCGACCGCGCCCGCGCGGCCCGCGCCTACGCCCGGCGCACCCGGTCCACGCCGGACTGACGCGCACGCGCACCCGACGCGCCGGGCATGCACGCCGGGGGCACGCCACGCCGCGGACGTGCCGTGACCGGCGGCACCGGCCGGCCCGTCAAGGACCGCCGTCCTGCGCTTGAGAGCGCCCTCCCAGGCCCGAAGGGCTGCGATGAAGGACGCGCGCCGGGCGGCACGCCGCACCGTCAGGGGCTCAGGCTCCCGGCGTGAACAGGTCCTGCTGGGCCGCGCCGCGGGCGGCGAGGAGCGCGCTGGTGAGGATGGCCGCGCCGCCGAGGGACGCCGGGCGGATCTCCGTGCGGAGCGGGGAGAGCCGGGCGAGCCGGTCCTCGACGCAGCGGGCCAGGGGCTCGCCGCCCGCATGTCCGATCTCGCCGCCGAGGACCACGCAGCCGTTTAATGACTGCTGCGACACTTCCGGGGGAGGACCACCCGCATGACGATCGAGACGGCCTCAGCACCGGCCCGGCTGAAAAGGGCGAGACACGCCGTCGCCGTGGTCTTCTGCGTACATGGGGCGGTCACCGGCAGCTTCGCCACCCGCATCCCGTGGATCCAGGACCACACCGGGGTGAGCGCGGGGCAGCTCGGACTCGCCCTGGCCTTCCCGGCCGTCGGCGCTTCGCTGGCGATGCCGCTGGCCGCCGCGGTCGGCCATCGCTTCGGCGCGCGCGCGGCGCTGCGCGGACTGCTCGCCCTGTGGACGCTGTCCCTGACGCTGCCCGCCCTCGCCGTCGATCTGCCGTCCCTCTGCGGGGCGCTGTTCGTGTTCGGCGCCACGGCCGGCATGTCCGACGTCACGATGAACGCCCTCGGCGTCGAGGTGGAGAACCGGATGGGCCGTTCCATCATGTCCTCCCTGCACGGCATGTGGAGTACGGGCGCGCTCCTCGGCTCCGCGGGCGGCACGCTCGCCGCCCATCTGGGCGGCGACGCCCGGCTGCACCACGCGCTCGCGGCCGCCGCCCTCACCGTGTGCGGACTGATTGCCTGTCAGGGGGTGCCCGATCTGCGCAGCGCGCCGGAGGACGACCCCCCGCCGCGGTTCGCGCTGCCGCCGAGGTCAGCGGTGCTCATCGGCGCGGTGGGCTTCTGCGCGGTGTTCGCCGAAGGCGCCAGCCTGGACTGGTCCGCGGTCTATCTCCGCGATGTGATGGACGCGTCGGCGGGGCTCGCCGCCGCCTCCACCACCGCGTTCGCGCTGACCATGGCGGCAGCGCGGCTGGCCGGAGACCGTGTGGTGGACCGGTTCGGCACGGTGCGCACCGTGCGTACGGGCGGCGTGCTGGCCACGGCGGGCGGTCTGCTGGTGGTGGCGGGCCCGCACGCGGCGGCGGTCATGGCCGGGTTCGGGCTGATCGGCCTCGGGGTCTCGGTCGTCGTGCCGCTCGCCTTCGCGGCGGCGGGGCGCAGCGGCCCCAACCCCAGCCAGGCCATCGCCGGAGTCGCCACCATCACCTACACCTCCGGGCTGATCGCACCCTCGGCGATCGGCGCGGTCGCCGATGCGACGAGCCTCGTGGTGTCCTTCGCGCTGGTGACCGCGCTGGCTCTGGGGCTGACGGCAGGCGCCGGTGTGCTGCGCTCCGCGGGGCGGGAGTCAGTGCGGTCCACCGCGACGCAGGAGCCGGCGGGTGAGATGAGCAGCTGAGGCGCACGGGGTTTCGGGGCGGCGACGGATGTCCCGCCATTCCCCCGTTCCGGGCATGACGCCGACAGCCTATGGCCGCTTCCGCCGTACCCTGGGACGCTGCCTGCATGGCGCGGACGGAGCACTTCACAGCACTCTCGATGGACGGCGTCGTGGAGCGGATGCGGCTGCTGCGCGGCGGCCTGCCCGCCTCGGACGGGGTCGCGGTCTTCAACCGCGTCTATCTGGCGGTCACCGAGGAGGTCGGCCGGCGCATCGAGCGGGGCGAGTTCCCGGACCGGGCGGCGGCCGTCACCCTGGACGTCCTGTTCGCGGACCGCTTTCTGTCGGCCGTCGGCACGGCGGAGGCGGGCGGCCGGCCCCCCGCCTGCTGGCGGCCGCTGTTCCAGTACCGCCGCCACCCCGGGCTGCGGCCCGTGCAGTTCGCGCTCTCCGGGATCAACGCGCACATCGGGCACGATCTGGCGCTCGCCGTGGTGGACGCATGCCGGGCTCTCGGCTGCGTGCCCGGCGATCTGGAGGACGAGTTCGAGCGCGTCGGCGACATCCTCGTCCTCCTGGAGGAGCACATCCGCGAGGAGTTGATGCCGGGGCCCGACCTGCTGGAGGTCGCCGATCCGCTGACCCATCTGCTGGGCTCCTGGAGCCTGGAGCGCGCCCGGGACGCCGCCTGGTCGGCGGCGCGGCTGCTGTGGGGCATGCGGGAGATGGACGGTCTGGCAGAGGAGTTCACCGAGCGGCTGGACACCGGGGTCGGACTGGTCGGCCGGTGTCTGCTGACGCCCCTGCCGCGGGCGCGCTGAGTGCGGCCGGGCCGTGCTCCAAGGTCCGTCGGGCACACGGCGGTGCGGTCGCGGCGGTGCGGGCGCACGGCGGTGCGGGCGCACGGCCTGCCGTGAGGGAGACGCCCTGCCCGGGCTGCCCGGCGGACAGGGAAGTGCCCGGCCCGGGTCGCCCGGCGGACAGGGAGGAGGCCGGGCATGGCTGCACCCTGGGGCGGCCGGATCGCGGCCGCCCCAGGGCGGGTCCAGGGGACCGGGCTGCGTCCCGGTCAGTCCTCCGGCAGTTCGACCGGGGCGATCTCGTCGTACAGATCGCCGGGACCCGGGTTGGACGGGTCGGCGGCCCCGCCGAACTGGTGCATGACGCCCCACACGGCGTTCAGCGCGGTCTGCACGGCCCCTTCGGCCCAGCCGGCCGTCCAGGAGATGTCGTCGCCCGCGAGGAAGATCCCGCGCTTGTCCTCGGGCAGCCGGTCCTGCATGAAGTGGGTGAACAGCCGCCGCTGGTAGCGGTAGTGGCCGGGCAGGTTCGCCTTGAACGCGCCCATGAAGTACGGCTCGTTCTCCCAGGACACGGTCACCGGGTTGCCGATGATGTGCTTGCGGATGTCGACATGGGGATAGATCTCCCCCAGCGACTTCAGCATGACCTCCATCCGCTCGTTCGCGGACAGCGGCAGCCACTTCAGGCTGTCGTCGCACCAGGTGTACGAGAGGCAGATGACGGCCGGCTTGTCCGGGCCGTCATCCAGCAGATACGTGCCGCGGGTCATCCGGTCGGTGAGCGTCATCGACATGGTGTCGCGCCCCGTGGCCTCGTCCTTGTCCAGCCAGAAGGGCCGGTCCACGGGCACGAAGAGCTTCGACGACTCCATGTAGTGCGTGCGCTCGATCGCCGTCCAGTGGTCGATGGGGAAGAGCGAGTCATCGCACTCGATCTTGGACAGCAGCATCCAGGACTGCGCGGTGAAGATCGCCGCCCGGTAGGTGCGGATGTCGCCGGCGGCGTCGGTGACGGTGATGCGGTTGCCCGCGGTGCGGTGCAGCCGCGTCACGGCCGGGCGCGGATCGCCGTCGTGCAGGGACTTCAGCGAGGTGCCCTGCGCCCAGTGCACGATCTTCGCGGGCTCGCGCTCCCACAGCCGCAGCGGGAGCTGCTGCGAGCCGCCCACGATGCCACGGTGGTGGTCGTCCGCCTCGGTGTAGACGACGCGGAGGATCTCCAGGATCGAGTTGGGGAAGTCGGTGTCCCAGCCACCCGTGCCGAAGCCGACCTGACCGAAGATCTCGCGGTGGCGGAACGACGCAAAGGCCTCGGACTCGCACAGGAAGCCGTAGAAGGTCTGGTTGTCCAGCTTCTCGACGAGCCGCGCCCAGATCTCCCGGATGCGCGGCACATCGCGCTCGCGCAGGGCACGGTTCATGTCGGAGAAGTCCGCGCCCTCCTCCAGGCAGGCGTTCCACGCCTGGGCCACATCCCGGTAGACCTGCGGCAGGTCGTCGATGGTCTCGGCGTAGTGCGACTCGCCCTTGAGGTCGACCACGGTCGACGGCGTCGCCTCGGCCAGCGGGTTGGGGAACGCCTTGGTGGTCAGCCCCACCAGGTCGATGTAGTGCTGCAGTGCGGTGGACGACGGCGGGAAGCGCATCGCGCCCATCTCGGCGGACAGCGAGGGGTCGCAGCCCTCGAAGCCGACCGTGCGCAGCCGGCCGCCGATCCGGTCCGCCTCGTACACGACGGGCTTGAGGCCCATCTTCATCAGCTCGTACGCGGCGACGATCCCGGAGAGTCCGCCGCCGATCACCGCGACCTCGGCGCCGTGCTCGGTCGCGGGTATCTGGCCGAGGCCCGCCGGATGGGCGAGGAAGTCGTCGTAGGCGTAGGGGAAGTCCGGGCCGAACATGGTGATCGGCGGCTGCTGCGCGTCGGTGTGCTGGACGGCGTTGGGCACCGTGGACGTCATGGGGCGGGGACTCCTGGTCGTGCGGGCCGCCGGGGAAGGGGCGGGCAGGCGGGGGTCGGCAGGTCGGGCGGGTCCGGCGGGTCCGGCTCCGGTTCGGGCGGGCTGGCGGCTCAGGTGAGGGAGCCGTAGAGGCCGGGACGGCGGTCGCGCAGATAGGTGTTCTCGGCACGGGAGGCGGCCAGCAGAGCGGGGTCCGCCTCGCCGGTGATCAGCTCTTCGCCTCGTCCGGCGCGGGCGCGCACCGCCCCGTCGGGGGAGGCGAGGCAGCTGAGCCCGGTGAAGTCGAACTCGCCTTCCCGGCCGGTCCTGTTGGCGTACGCGACATACATCTGGTTCTCGAAGGCGCGCACCGGCACCAGCTTCTCGGCGACGAACGGGAAGGGGTGCATCAGGGCGGTGGGCACCGCGAGGAGGTCGGTGCCGGCCAGCGCGTGGGCGCGGACGTTCTCCGGGAACTCCACGTCGTAGCAGATGGTGATGCCGATCCGCAGTCCGCCGAGCTCCGCCTGGACGACCGGCTCCTCGCCGGGTGTGAAGTGCCGCTGCTCGAAGGGGCCGAAGAGATGCGTCTTGCGGTAGTCGGCGAGACGACTGCCGTCCGGGCCGACGAGCTGTGCCGCGTTGTGGACGAAGTCGCCGTTGCGCTCGGGGTAGCCGTAGAGGACTGCCAGGCCGCGGCGGCGGGCGATGTCGCCGACGGCGCGGGAAGAAGCTCCGTCGGCCGGTTCGGCGAGGCGGGGGACGTCGTCGCCGACGGCGTACCCGGTCAGGAACATCTCGGGGCAGACGAGCAGCCCGGCCCCCGCGTCGGCGGCCTGGGCCGCATAGGCGTCGAGGATCTCGAGGTTCTTCGCCACGTCGCCGGGAATGCCGGAGCTCTGGAGCAGGGCGGTGCGCAGCGGCGGCATGGGCATACCTCGCGAAGGGGGTGTTCGGGGGACGCATCGAAGGTACGGTCCGCTGATCGTCCGGGACAAGGCTCGACCGTTGCGCAGGGACCGGCGATCTGTTGCGCATTGCGGGGCGGTCCCGGCGATTCATTGCGCGCTCGGGGTTTCCGCTGGTCGGGCGGGGCGGGGGCCGCGCGGGTTCCCCCTCTTGGGGGAGGCGGATCCCTCTGGGGTCGCAGGGGCGCGGCGGGGCTCTGCTTCCTCGGGGGGAGCGAAGTGCCTCCTGCCGAATGATGCGGCGCGGGGGCCCGCTGGGCGAGGCTGCTGCCCGCGGGCCGCGCACGGGGGTCGCGGCCCGCGCCGCCGCAGGCGGGGACGCTACGCGGGCGAGCCGGAGGAGAAGCGCCGCAGCAGCGGTGAGAGCACCAGGACCGACTTGGTGCGCTCCACGAACGGCTCGCCCGCGATGCGCTCCAGCACCCGCTCGAAGTGGCGCATGTCGGAGGCGAAGACCTGGACGATCGCATCCGCCTCACCGGTGACGGTGGAAGCGGACGCGATCTCCGGGTAGCGCTTGAGGCCGCGCTCGATCGCCTCGGGAGAGGTGTTGCTGCGGCAGTAGATCTCGATGAAGCCCTCGGTCTCCCAGCCGAGCGCGGCCGGGTCCACCCGTACGGTGAAGCCGGTGATCGCGCCCTCGGCGCGCAGCCGGTCCACACGCCGCTTCACGGCGGGCGCGGACAGGCCGACCGTCGCGCCGATGTCCGCGTAGGAGCGTCGCGCGTCCTCGGCCAGGGCGTGGACGATGCGTTCGTCGAGGTCGTTCAGTCGCACGGAGGGTGGATCACTTCTCTGCTGTGGCCAGTCGGGAGCGGCGCATGCCGTACAGGAAGTAGAACATGAGCCCGGCGGTCGTCCAGGCAGCGAAGGCGACTCCGGTGAACCTATGAGCCCCTCGCCGCACGGGTAGTGCGGGGTTGGGCCGCTTCCGCGGATGATCATTGCGCGGTGCACGCGGCACCGGGAATCACCGCGCACCGCCGACGGTCCGTTGACGCTGCTTAGAACGGCCCGCCGAACGCCCGGCCTACAGCGCCCGCAACCGGTCGACGATCTCGCGCAGCAGCTCCGGATCGTGCCGCGCCGCCTCGCCGGACGCCGGGGGCGCGGCCGTGACCAGCCCCGCCTCGACGAGATCGGCGAGCAGGACGCGCACCACGGTCAGCGGCAGATCCGCGTCGGCGGCGGCCTCCGCGACGGTGCACGGGCCGCCGCGCACCTGTGCCAGCAGCGAGCTGCGGGCATGGTCGAGCCGCGGCTCGACGCCGGGAGGAAGGTCCTCCACGGCGACGGCTGCGAGCCGCGACATCAGATCGAGGCTGTGCGCGGCGGCAGGGCGGGTCCTGCCGCGGGTGACCGTATACGGCCGCACCATCGGCCCGGTCTCGTCCTCGTACCAGGTCTCGCTCACGACGGCCTAGACGTCGCCCTTCCCGTCCGCGGCGCGGGCGGACACGGCCATATGGCGGCCCACCCGCCTGACCAGCAGGGCCATCTCGTGGGCGAGCTGTCCGACATCGGTCTCGACGCCGGACAGCACGGCGAGGCGGCTGCCGTCCCCGGCCGGGGTGACGAACAGGAAGGCGTCGTCGAGCATCACCATGGTCTGGCGGACGTCCCCGGCCTTGAAGCGGGCGCCGGTCTCCCTGGCAAGGCTGTGGAAGCCGGCGCAGACGGCGGACAGATGCTCGACGTCCTTGGTGGCCATGCCCTCGGAGGAGCAGATGGCGATGCCGTCGGCGGTCAGCAGCACGGCTTGGCGGACATGGTCGGTCCTGGCCAGCAGATCGTCCAACAGCCAGCCGAGGTCCGCCTGTTCGCCGCCGGTGGTTGCCTCAGCCGTCATGCTCTGTCCCTTCGTCGGTGGTGCGGGCCTCGCCGGTGCGGCCGCGGTCGAGGCCGCGCTGGAAGGACCCGAAGATCGAACGCATCTGCTCGGGTGTGACCTCTCGCGCGGCGCCCTCCCGCCGGGCGGGCGGCGCAGCGCGCAACGGCTCTGCGAGCGAGGCCTGCCGCACCCGCCGCGGCAGCGCGGCGGACGGCCGCGTGGCGTCCGGATCGTCGGCGGCGCGCGCCTGCTCGAAGAGCCCGCCGCCGTCAGCCGCGGCGCGGCTTGCCGTACCCGGGTCCCGGGATGCCCCGCGCGCGCCGCCGTGCGCCGCCGCATCCCCGGGGCGGGGGTCTCGTCGCGTCCGCTGCGGCAACGCGGCCGGGGACTCCGCGGGCACGGCTCCGGACAGTCCGTCACCGCGAGCTGCCGCATCCCCGGGGCGGGGCTCCCGCGGCGGCGGCGCGGCCGTCGGCTCCGTCGGCCCGGACTCGCCGCGCACGGGTGCGGGCGAAGTGCCGGTGCCCCGCCGGGCGGACCCGGAACCGTCGGCGACCGGCGGCACACCCTGGTGAGGGGCGGACGCGGACTCCACACACTCCGCCGGGCCGTGTGCCGGCTCGACGGAGCCGTCGCCGACCACATCGGCACCGGCAACCGCCGCCGGGCGAGCCCCCGCCCGTACGCGCAGCGGAAGCTCTCCGTCACCGGGCCGGGCGGACCCGCCGCCGCGGCCGGCCGCCGGTGCGTCTGCCCCGCGGCCATGCGCGGGAGCCGCGGGCCCTGCGTCGCCTCCTGGGTTGTCGCCCCGCGCCGCGGGTCGTGTGCCGGCTCGTCGGGGCAGCCGGCCCGGTGACTCCCCTGCGTCCGGATCGGCCGGGCCGTGCAGCTCCCCGGACAGCGCGCCGCCGTCCGGTGCGGCCTCGACTGCCGCTTGCGTGGGGCGGCGCTCCGCGCGCGCGTCGCGTGCGGGCGGGGCG
>NZ_JARWBG010000047.1:0-58430 GCF_029846775.1 Streptomyces chengmaiensis | reverse complement strand
GTTTCGGTGGTCATTGCGTTAGGGGAACGCCCGGTTACATTCCGAACCCGGAAGCTAAGCCTTTCAGCGCCGATGGTACTGCAGGGGGGACCCTGTGGGAGAGTAGGACGCCGCCGAACAATTATTGGGCCGTAGGCTCCTGGACTTGGTCCGGGGGCCTACGGCCTTTTTGCGTTGCCCCGTCCCGGCTGAGTCGTCAGGATCAGGGCATGGACTATGTCATTCGGGCGGTACAGAGCGACGAGTGGGTCAAGGCGCGAGAGCTCAGGCTCGCCGCACTGCAGGATCCAGTTGCACCCCTCGCCTTTCTGGAGACATACAAGAACGCCATCGAGAAGCCGGATGCCTTCTGGCAGGAGCGCACGGCCCGGGTGGCCGCAGGGGGAGTCCAAGCAGCTGGCGAGCCGCCTGCCTGCCAGTTCATCGGTGAGGCGCCGGACGGAACATGGGGCGGAACTCTGACCGTACGGGTGGAACCGGCCGGCACAGGCTTGAGCTTCGCGGCAGAAGCGAAAGTGGATCAGGCCCACGTCGTAGGGGTCTATGTAAGGCCCGATGCGCGTGGTTCAGGGCTCGCGGACGCCTTGTTCCGGGCCGCGATCGAGTGGTCCTGGGCCCTGCCCAAGCCGAAGATCGAACGGGTGCGGTTGTATGTGCACGAGCACAACACCCGCGCGGCCGCGTTCTATCGGCGTGTGGGGTTCTTGGCAAGCGGAGAGACGTTGCCCACGCCCGACGACGCCATGGCGCGAGAGCTGGAGTACGAGATACGTCGTCCTCCAGGGCTGTGAGAAAGCCGGTTCCGAAGCCCACGCCCGGTCTCCCAGTGTGGCCGGGTGCAGCCCTCCGCCGGTTCGGTGCGGCGCGGTCACTGGGGGAGCGGCTCCGGCCAGCGGGCGCGAGCCTGTTCGGCGGAGCGGAGCAGGACCAGGGTCGGCAGGCCCTGGTCCTGACCTGAGGTCAGCAGCTCCGGAAGGTGGGGAAGCGGAGCCACGGCCGCGACATCGTCGAGGATGAGCGTCAGTGGTGGGTCGAGCCGGCCGGCGGATGACCGTGCGGCCATGCGGCGGCCGTGCTCGACCACGCTTGAGGCGAGAGCCGTGAGCAGCGGCATGGCGCCGGGGTGGGTGCGGGGGTCCTCAATCGGTTCACCCACCACATAAAGCGTGCCCCCTTCGTTTGTGAATGATTCCAGGGAAAGCGAATCGGACCGATTCCCGGTGCAGGCGTCACGGATGTGGACCGAGGAGAGCGCGGACAGCGCACGGTTCGTCAGCTGCTGGGCCACGTCACGGCGTTCGGGGTGTGCGATGAGTGCGGACTCCAGCAGGCCGGCGAGACCGGCGGCGGCCTTGGGGTGGGTGCGGAGGATGCGTACGGCCTCCTGGGCGCCGCCGCCCTGTGCCCAGCGGTGCACCTGCTTGAACGGGCGGCCGTCCACGGCGGCGGCATGCAGCCAGCAACGCAGCAGCGTCTGGGCCGTGTCCGCCATGGCGGCGTCGAGGCGGGCGTGCGGCCGTACGGGGGCGAGCAGCGCGGCGGCGCGGGCCGCGGCCGTGTCGGCATCCCCGCAGTGTGCCGTGGGTGACCAGTGAAGCCGGGCGGGTGTGTCGCACAGATGCCCGGGGTCGTAGACCAGGACGGGGCCGAGCTTGGAGCGTGCGTCTTTCGTCTCCGACCAGACGGTCGTGTCCGAGGTGACGACGAGGGCCGGGCCGTCGGCGTCAAGGACCGCTTGGACGGTGGCCGGGCGGCGGGTGGCGGGACCGCCGTAGAGGACGCGGGGGGTTCGGGGGCCCGGGACGGTGGGGAGGGGTGCGGGCGTCACCTGCCCGGCGGAGCCCGCCGGCTGGCGGTGCTGACCGGCCGGACCGGGCTCGTCTGCCTGGACCGGGCCGGGCGGGTCTGCGGTCGCGCCGTCCGGCGGGCGGTCGGACGGCGTGGCGGTCGCCGACGGCGGCGCTGCGGAGTTGCTCGCGCCGGCGGGAGCAACCTCGGAGGCGACTTCGGACGGAGATTCGAGGGCGGTCCCGGTCACGGGTTCGGCTGCGGATTTCGGTACGGGTTTGGCCGCTGGTCCTGCCGCTGGTCCTGCCGCTGGTTTGGCCGCCGGGTCGGCCTCGTACGCACCATGGGCCCCGGTCACCTCCCGCTCGTACATCTTCCGCTTCTTCGCCTGGCGGACCGCCCGCCAGCGGGCCGCCGTCCCCAGGACGAAGACGGACAGCACCACCAGCACCATCAGCTCGCCGACGGCCAGGCCCCAGAACAGCCCGTACCCGGAGAGCTGCTCCGGCGGAGTGTCGGGCCAGGCGCCGGGCAGGTCGCGCGGGTCCGAGGCCAGGGCTCGCATCGCCAGCGGCGTACGGGTGAAGGCGACCCCGCTCGGCCAGGCGCCGTGGGCGAACAGGCCGGCCAGGCCCGTCGCCGTCCACACCAGCAGTGTCAGGCCAAGGAGGAAGGCGAGCAGGCCGACCAGCAGGCCGTCGGGGATGCCCCGTTCGCCGGGGCGTGCATAGCCCGCACGCCGGGCTTCGTACTCGTCGTGCCGGTCGGGCATATCACGCCACCGTTGATTCCGAGGACTCGTCCAGTTCCAGCTGCTGTCGCTCGATGAGTGCCGCGCGGCGCTCGGCCTCCCATTCCGCGGCCTGGACGTCTTCGGGCAGCGAGCGGTTCTCCGCGGCTGATTCGGTCATCGCGCGGTCGGTGAAGACGATCGGCCTTTCGGCCTCCGTCACCAGGTGCTTGACGACCTGCACATTGCCGTTGACGTCCCAGACGGCGATGCCCGGGGTGAGGGTCGGGATGATCTCGACCGCCCAGCGGGGCAGCCCGAGAACCCGGCCCGTGGCGCGCGCCTCGTCGGCCTTCTGCGCGTAGACGGTCCTGGTGGAGGCCATCTTCAGGATGGCGGCGGCTTCACGGGCCGCCGCACCGTCCACGACGTCCGACAGATGGTGGACGACGGCGACGAAGGACAGTCCGAGACGTCGCCCGAACTTGAGCAGCCGCTGGAAGAGCTGGGCGACAAAGGGGCTGTTGATGATGTGCCAGGCCTCCTCGACCAGGAAGATGCGCTTCTTCCGGTCGGGGCGGATCCAGGTGTGCTCCAGCCAGACTCCGACGATGGCCATGAGGATGGGCATGGCGATGGAGTTGCGGTCGATATGAGAGAGGTCGAAGACGATCAGCGGGGCGTCCAGGTCGATGCCGACGGTCGTCGGCCCGTCGAACATGCCGCGCAGATCGCCGTCGACGAGACGGTCGAGGACGAGGGCGACGTCGAGCCCCCAGGCCCGTACATCGTCTATGTCGACGTTCATGGCCTCCGCGGACTCCGGCTCGGGGTGGCGGAGCTGTTCGACGATGTCCGTCAGCACGGGCTGGCGGCCGGTGATGGTGGCGTTGACATAGGCGTGCGCGACCTTGAGCGCGAAGCCGGCGCGCTCGTCGAGGCCGTGGCCCATCGCGACCTCGATGATCGTACGGAGCAGCGCGAGCTGGCCCGTGGTGGTGATCGCCGGGTCGAGGGGGTTGAGCCGGATGCCGCCGTCGAGCGCGGTCATCGGGTCCAGGCGGATGGGCGTTATCCCCAGCTCCTGTGCGATGAGGTTCCACTCGCCGACGCCGTCCTCGCCCTGGGCGTCGAGGACGACGACCTGGCGGTCGCGGAAGCGGAGCTGGCGCAGGACGTAGGTCTTCTCCAGCGCCGACTTGCCGTTGCCGGACTCGCCGAGGACCAGCCAGTGGGGTGCGGGGAGCTGCTGCCCGTACAGCTGGAAGGGGTCGTAGACATAGCCCTTGCCGCTGTATACCTCACGGCCGATGATCACGCCCGAGTCGCCCAGTCCGGGGGCCGCGGTGGGCAGATACACGGCCTGGGCCTGGCCGGTTGAGGTGCGCACGGGCGGGCGGGTCGTCTCCACCTTGCCGAAGACGAAGGAGGTGAAGGCGTCGGTGAGGACGGACAGCGGATCTCGCATGGCTGGGCCCCTATCGGCGGATGCCGGTCGCGAACGGCAGCGTGTTCACAAAGGCCCGGTGGTGCTCGCGGTCACACCACTCCAGCTTGAGGTAGGACTTGCCGGCTGAGGCCCTGATCGTGCGCTTGTCCTTGGCCAGGGCCTCGGGGGAGCGCGCCGACACGGTGATGTACCCGACGAGGTTGACGCCCGCCGCCCCGCTGGCGAGATCTTCACCCCGCTGGTCGAGTCGGCCGTGGGCGGCGATGTCGCGCGGGTCGACCGTGCGGTTCAGCTTGGCGGCGCGGCTGGCGTCCGCCTCGTCGTTGGTCTTCTCGGTGAGCATGCGCTCGATGGCGACCTCGGTGGGCTCCAAGTCCATGCAGACGGCGACCGTACGGATGACGTCGGGGGTGTGGACGAGCAGCGGGGCGAGGAAGTTGACGCCGACGGGCGTGAGCGGCCACTCCTTGACCCAGGCGGTGGCATGGCACCAGGGGGCGCGGGTGGCGGACTCGCGGGTCTTGGCCTGGAGGTAGGTGGGCTCCATGGCGTCGAGTTCGGCGGGCCAGGCGTTGCGCCTGGTCATGGCCTGGATGTGGTCGATGGGGTGGTCGGGGTCGTACATCGAGTGCACGAGGGAGGCGAGGCGGCTCTGGCCGAGCGGCTGGCGTACGCGGATGTCGGCTTCGGCGAGCCGGGCGCAGATGTCGGTGAGTTCGCGGGCCATGACGACGGCGAGGCCCGCGTCCTTGTCGAGTTTGCGGGTGCCGGTGGCCTGGCGGGCGGCGCGGGCCATGGCGTTCGCCTCGGCGGCCAGCTCGCGGGTGTAGTGCATACAGGCGACAAGATAGGCGCGGTGCTGCTCGCTGGAGGTGGAGACCATCGACTGGAGCTGGTCGTACGAGTCGCGCAGCCAGGCCGGGGCCCGTGCGTCGCCGCGCTGGGCGACGTCCTTGGCGTGGGCGTCGGGGTCGGCGGGGAGGGTGCGGGCGAGCATCTGGAGGCGGGTGACGAAGCCGTCTCCGTTGGCGACATGCTTCAGAAGCGTGCCGAAACGGTCCACCAGGGCTTCCTGGTCCTCGCTGTCGCGCAGTCCGACGCCCGGACCCTCGATCTCGATGGCGGCGGTGACGGTGCGGCGGTCCGCGTGGAGGAGTACGGCGATCTCGTCGGGCCCGAAGGGGGCGGCGAGCCAGTTGATCCGGCCGATGCCGGGGGGCGGTCCGATCTCGACCTCGCGGCCGTCGAGGCGGGTGCCGGACTCTGCGGCGGCGGAGCGGTAGACCGCGACGCCGCTGCGGACGGTACGGCGGTAGCTGCGGCTGATCTCGAACCACTTGTAGAAGGTGCGGCCCTTGAAGGGGACGTAGACGGCGGCGAGGGCGAGCATCGGAAAGCCCATCAGCAGCACGATGCGCAGGGAGAGGAGGGGGACCAGCAGTCCGCTCATCATGCCGAGGAACGCGCCGGCGATGATCAGGGCGATCTCGCCGGTCTCGCGGTTCTTGCCGATGATCGCGTTCGGCCGGGAGCGGCCGATGAGATACGTACGGCGGGGCGTGATGGGTTGGGACTGGGTCGTCAACGCCCTCCACCTCCTGTGCCTGTGCCGGTGCCTGTGGTGCTTCCGGCGCCGGTGGCGCCGAATGTGCCGTGTGTGCCTGAGCCGCCGGCCCTACGGCTGGAGTGCGGGGTGCTGCCGGACGGGCCCGAGCCCGCGCTGCGGGGCGGAGGCGCCGCCGGCGACGCACCGCCGCCGCGGGAGCTGTGGGCGGCGACGCCGCCGCTGACGGGGTTGGCGGGGCGGGCCGCGCTGCCGCCCGCGCCGTTGGAGCTGTCGCCCGCGGGGTTGCCCCGGGCGCTGTGGGTCTTGATGCCCTGGGAGACCAGGGCGGCGGGAGAGCTGATGACGGCGGCCGCGGCGTTCTCTGCGCCGTTCTGGAGACGGTTGTTGCGGGAGGCGGCGATCTCGTCGCCGAAGCCCGGTACGAAGCGGTAGATCATCACGGAGGCGAAGATGGCCAGGATGATGATGGCGAGCCCGGAGACGACGGCGGAGAAGGAGTCGGGGCCGTCCTCGGAGGCGAGCGCTCCGGCGAGACCCAGCACGATGACGATGATGGGCTTCACCAGGATCACCGCGATCATGATCCCGGCCCAGCGACGAACGTGCCCCCACATGTTCTTGTCGACGAGCCCCGAGTAGACGACGACACCCAGCAGCGCGCCGACGTACAGGAGCACCGCCCGGATGAACAGCTCCAGATAGAGGACGCCGGCGGCGAGGATCGTGACAAGCGAGACGACGATCAGCATGATCGGCCCGCCGCCGATGTCGGTGCCCTTGGTGAGCGCGGCGGAGAAGTTCCCGAAGAACATGTCCGTCTGGCCGCTGCTGCCGCCCGCGATGACTTCGGTGACGCCGTCGGTGGCGGAGACGAGGGTGTAGAGGATCAGCGGGGTGAAGGCGCAGGCGAGGACGGTCAGCCAGAGGAAGCCGACGGCCTCGGAGATCGCGGTGGTGAGAGGGACGCCGCGGATGGCGCGCTTGGCGACGGCGAGGAGCCAGAGCACGAGGGTGAGGACGGTGGCGGCGGCGAAGACGATGGCGTACTGGGCCAGGAAGGTGGTGTTGGTGAAGTCCACGGTGGCCGTGGACTTCACCGCCTTGGAGAGCGTGTCGACGGTCCAGGCGGCGGCGTCGGCGCAGCCGCGGGCGAGCGAGGAGAGCGGGTCGAGCGCGTCGGCCGGGTCGGTGACGCCGCCGGTGCGCGAGCCGCTGCCGGCGCCTTCGCCGTTCTCGCAGTAGTCGCGGGCGGGGCCGGCGATGAGCCCGCAGGGGTCGTTGCTCTCGCTGGGGCTGGGCGTCGGGGTAGGTGTGGCCGTGGGTGTCGGCTCTGCTGTGGAGCGGGCTGCGTACAGGAATCCCGTGGAGTGGATCGCCACTAGAGCGGTGAGCACGGTGCGGGCGCGACGAGGGCTACCGGGCATAGGTGAACCCTCCGAATTCGTTGACCGCGTCCGCGATTTCGTTCGACCCGGAAACGGCGTTGTCACCGGTGACCGGTGTCGGACCGGTCTTCTGGCTGGTCGCCAGAACCTTCCAGTCGGAGCCGTTCCACTTCAGCTTCACCGTTACGGTGAACCAGCCACTCGTCACCGGTTTGGTGGACTTCTCCCCGGTGAGCCCGAAGAGGCCCATGCACCACACGTCGACGTCTGCGGCGCCCTCGGTGTACTTCTGAACCTTGGTGCCCGCGGGGATGGTGCGGTTGACGAACGTCGTGTCTGCGGGGGCGGTGCCGTCTGCTTTCAACCCGAGCTGTTCGAGGAACTCGGACGAGTAGTCGGAGTCGAACCCGGACTGCAGGGTCGCGAGGGTACTGGAGTCTGCGACCGCCTCCACAATGCTGCGGCGGCGTTCCTTGTTGAACATCCCGTCAGAGCCGAGTGCCACCGCGTAGTTCGCCGCCGCGCTCTGCGCCCCCTGCTCGTCGTGGGCGTAGCCGGAAGGGATGTTTCCGGTCCCCGACCTTCCCGTCACCGGTTTGACGCCCGTGGCCGCCGTGGGGCCTGCCCCTGCCCCTGCGCCGTTGCCGCCGCGGGCGGAGGAGGAGCCGCCGTCGCCGTCCCCGCCCCGGTTGGCGAAGGCGATCGCGGCGATCAGGAGGACGACGACGCCGACCACCGCGACCAGGGAGCGTGAGCTGCGGGACGGGCGGCGGGCGCCGCCGTAGACGTCGGGGGTCGGGGCGCCCGGGAGGCGGGTGCGGGTCTGGCGCGAGGCGTCTGCCTGCTCGCCGCGGTAGCCCTGCTCGTCGCCGAGGCTCATGGTGCGTACGCCCCCTCACTCGTCTGCTGTTCCGCGTGGTACGCCGAAGCCACCGTGGGGGTGTCGTACGACGGTGGCCGTGCTGTTCTCCGCGCAGTCGCGGTGTGGTGACTCGACATCAGGGGACGCAACCTCAATGTGGCCGGGCCCGGACGCGTGGCCCGGCGATGACTGACGGGCGGTTAAACAGCCATCCCGTAGACGATGGTGAACAAGGTCCCCAGCGATCCGATGATGAAGACGCCGGTCAGTCCGGCGACGATCAGGCCCTTGCCCTGTTCCGCGCTGAACGTGTCGCGCAGTGCCGTCGCTCCGATGCGCTGCTTCGCCGCGCCCCAGATCGCGATGGCCAGGCAGAGGAGGATGGCGATCGCCATCACGACCTCGATCATCACGCGGGCTTCGTTACCCAGACTTCCGAAAGGTCCCCAGTTTGGGGCGATTCCTCCGATGATGGTGGTGATGTCGCCCTTTTCGGCTGCCAGGATCATGTAACTCACCGCCCCTGTCGGGTTGTTCGGTGCCCCTGCCCCGTGGCATGGGCCGTCGCTCTATCTTCGCTGATGAAACCGTCCGCGTACGCCGACTTGGCTGGTCTCTTTACCCGATCTCCGCACGTATGACCGACTGCATCCGCCCTGACCTGCGACGGCAGGGGTCGGGGCGGGGCGCAGGCAGGTCTATCGTCACTCTGTGTATCACGGTGCGTGACTCCGGGCAATGACTGTCGTTGTCCCACATTTGGGGCGCTGCGAAGCGCGGTGGACGGCGGGATGCCGGAGCTGCGGGCTGACGGGGGCAGTCGAAGCGTGCGCGGGGCGCAGCCGCGCGCAGGGTCGGGCGCACGTTCGAGAGGGGCGGCGGTGAGGTGAGCGGCCGTCAGCCGCCCCCTCGCCGGTACCCGGTGGACATCAGTAGACGCCGTTGAGGTCGGTGCCCTCGGGGGCGCGGAAGCAGCCGGAGACCACGTACACCGTGATACGAGGGGCTTCATCGGCCGGCCCCCCGACGTTGAGCGTCGCATTGATGGAGTACCGGTCCTTCTCGGAGTCGGCAGTCAGCTCAAGCGTCTTTGCCTTGCTGTTGTTCGGGCCGTACTCGACGATCTTCCAGCCGTTCTTCGGCAGGTTCTCTCGGAGCCTCTGGAAACCTTGCTTCAGTTCATCCTGCGAGACCTGGTAGACGGACCACGGGTGCCGTGACGTGAACAGGTGCTCTGGGTCCTCCTCGCAGGTGGAGATCCCGGGTCCCGGCTCCGTCGTCTTGCCGCCCTTGATGCCGATCACGTCGTGGATCTGACTGGAGACGGACCTCGTCCGGGATCGCAGTTCGTCGACCGCCAGCGTGGTGGGGGTGTATCCAAGGTCGTACACGTCTTTCGAGCATCCTGTCGTGAGGGCTGTCATGGCCAGGAGGGGGCGAGCGCCGCTAGAACTCGGCGTCGGCCGCCACCGTGGGTGCGTGTTGTCACTCAGTCGTCCTCTTCCACCCTGTGGTAATCCCCGACCACGATCACGGCCTGGTTGCGCAGACTCAGTGAGTCGCGCTTCCAGTAGTAGCTGTGCCCGGAGGTGTCGACATCCATCCGGTGCGCGCCGAAGGCCTCGTCCGAGGGGGCCGTCTGGACGTATCCGGCGTTGTAGGGGATGCCGTTCCAGGTGTGTACGTCCCACTTCCAGCCGCCGAGCCTGGCCAGCTTGCCTCCAGTGGGGACGAAGTCGTCGCCAGCGGCCGCGGACCAGACATGGCCCTTGGGTACGTCGAGGTCGTCCGCCTCGGCGACCATCATGCCGGGGCGGCAGGAGGTGCGTCCAGCGCGTGCCGAATGGCGCAGCAACTCCCCTTTCTTATAGGGGTTTTGGCTATGGTGTCGAAGGTGACCGAATACGCTGATGACAGCGCTCGAATCCTTTCCAGGATCGACACCTCACGACCGCATACCGCCCGAATCTGGAATTACTGGACAGGCGGCAAGGACAACTACCCCGTGGACCGCGAGGCCGGGGACCAGATCCGCAATCTGCATCCGGGCATCGTCGACTACGCCATGGCGGACCGGCACTTTCTGGGGCGTTCGGTTCATCATCTGGCGGGCGAGGCGGGGATACGCCAGTTCCTGGACATCGGCACGGGGCTGCCGAGCGCCGACAACACGCATGAGGTGGCCCAGCGGGTCGCGCCCGACGCGCGGGTCGTCTACGTGGACAACGACCCGCTCGTCCTCGCGCACGCCCGCGCGCTGCTCACCAGTTCCCCCGAGGGCCGTACGGACTACCTCGACGCGGACCTCAGGGACGTCGACTCCATCCTGGAACAGGCGGCCAAGACGCTCGATCTGAGCGAGCCGGTCGCGCTGATGCTGCTGGGCGTCGTCATCTTCATCGGGGACGACGAGGAGTCGCGCCGGATCGTCCGCCGGCTGATGGACGCCCTGCCGTCCGGCAGTCATCTGGTGCTCTCCCACACCATCACCAGCCCGGCGATGCCGGAAGTGGACCAGGCCGTCGCCTTCTGGAACGAACACGGCACGCCGAAGCTCACGCAGCGGACGCCCGAGCAGATCGTCCGCTACTTCGACGGGCTGGAGCTGCTGGAGCCGGGCCTCGTCAGCTGCACGCGGTGGCGGCCGGAGCCGGGAGAGGGCCCGGAGCCGGGAGAGGGCCTGGAGCCGGAGGAAGTGGCGATGTACTGCGGGGTTGCGCGCAAGCCGTGACGGAGGTCATGACGCAAGCCGTGACGGTATGACACGCCCGTGAATTCCGACAGAAAGGCAACCCGATCATGTGACGATATGCGCCATGGGTGAGAACGGGGACCGGGGTGGGGACCAGGACGGGATAACCGGCGAGCCGGAACGTCCGCTGCGACTCGCGGACTTGGCCGCAGCGCCTTCGAAGGCGGCGCCACCGCCCCCTGTCCAGCAGACAGCCTCCAAGGGCGAGGCGGGGACAGAGGCGGAGACAGAGGCTGGGACAGAGGCTGGGGCCGGGGCCGGGGCCGGGGCGGGGGCCGGGGCGGGGGCCGAAGCCGAAGCCGAGGCTCGACGCCGCGAGTTCGCCGCCTTGCTGGGGGAGTTCCGCCGTACGGCAGTACTGGTGCCGCTCGACGCGCACGGCAGCCTCTGGTCGGCCGAACAGGGCGGCGTGCGCTGGATCTGCGCCTTCTCGGACGAGGCGGCGCTCGCCCGGTTCGCGTACGCGCAGGGCGACCCCGGCCGCGAGTGGGAGTACCGCACCGTGCTGGGCGCGCGGCTGCTCGATGTGATGGTGCCGATGCTGGGGGTCCCGGCGGGTGTGGCGCTGGACGCGGGCAGTGAGGACGGAATGTTGTTCCCGCCGGTCGCCGGGGTGGTCCCGGACGCGGCGGCGGTCGACCTCGGGGGAGAGCAGCGGTGAGCGGGAACGATCCGGATCTGGCCGCGCCCCCGGGGGCGCTGGAGCAGATAGCCAAGGGCATCAACGGCGCGTACGCGGAGCTCAAGGATCTCGGCATGATCGGGGACGCGTCGGCCGGCCGGGGCTTCTCGGATCTGGCGCTCAGCGGCCTGGAGCTGAGCCATGCGGGCCTGACGGGGGAGTTCGAGACGTTCTGTGAGCGCTGGGAGTGGGGCGTGCGGGCGCTGATGCAGCGGGGCGCCGGGTTCGCGAGCGCGGTCGGGCTGTCGGCGGGCGCGATCCATGAGCAGGAGCAGTACGTCAAGGACACCTTCAAGATCGCTGCGAACTCCCTGAACGGAAACCCCCATCTGTCGGAGGAGGAGGTCAAGGCCAAGTCCTGGCAGGACATCAGCACTCAGAGCGTGTTCGACGACGCCGACTGGAGCGCCGAATCGTTCCAGCAGGCGCATACCGAGGTGAAGCAGACCTGGAAGGACACGGCGTACGACGTCGAGGACGCGCTGCTGGACTCCATGGAGACCTCGGGCGCACTCGATCCGAAGCTGCGCGATGCGGTCGACGAGCAGATGAAGGAGACGCTCGACCCGACCGACGAGGCGGTGCAGCGGGCTGAGGAGCCGGGCTGGGGCGGACGCTGATGGGCGGCCTCGACGATCTCGGGAACCTCGTCGGCGCCGGATACGACAAGTTCCGGGACGGCGTCGACTGGGGCAAGGAGAAGCTCGGCCAGGGCATCGACGCCGCCACCGACAAGATCGGCGACGGCCTGGAGTACGTCGGCGCGGAAGGCATCGCGGACAAGGTCGAGGACTGGGGCGACCGTACGGCCTCCTCGCTCGGCGCCCAGGTGGGAGAACAGCAGCTCGGTGAGACCGAGGACGCGGACGAGCTGATCCACGGCAACCCCTCGAAGATCACAGCGGCCGTGAAGAACCTGCGCGACTTCCGCGACGCCTTCAACAACGTCGGCCGCGGCATGAAGGGCCTGGACTCCAGCCACTGGAAGGGGGAAGCGGCCGACGCGTTCCGCGAGAAGTTCGCCACGCACCCCGGCGAGTGGATGAAGGCCGCCGACGCCTTCGACGACGCGGCCAAGGCGCTCGACTCGTACGCCTCCACCGTGCGGTGGGCACAGGGCCAGGCGAAGGAGGCGATCGCCCTCTACAAGAAGGGCCAGGAAGCCTCCAAGACCGCGGCGGACGCGTACAACGAGAAGGTCGACGCGTACAACGCCGCCCGCAACGGCCCCGATCCGCTGCCCAGGCCCGCCGCCTTCACCGACCCGGGCAACGCGCAGCGCGAGCGCGCCCACGAGATCCTCAACGAGGCCCGCCGCCAGCGCAACGAGGCCGGCGACACGGCCAAGTCCGCGGTCACGGCGGCGCTGGCGCACGCGCCGAAGGAGCCGACGGGCCTGGAGCGCGCCAAGTTCGACCTGGCGGACTTCGGCGTCGCACAGGGCGTGGAGATGATGCACTTCGGCGGCGGCATCGTGAAGGGCACCGCGGGAATCATCAACTTCGTCCGCAGCGTCAACCCGATCGACGGGTACAACCTGACGCACCCGGCGGAGTACTACAAGAGCGTCAACATGACCCTGGCGGGCCTCGCCTCCACGGCCGCCAACCCGGACCGGGCGCTGAAGAACGCCTGGGAGGCGTTCCAGGCCGACGGCTCCGAGTCTCTTGGACGTCTCATCCCGGAACTCATCGGCACCAAGGGCGCCGGCAGCATCAGAACCCTCGCCCGCGCGGGCGCCCGCAACGGCCTCAAGGAAGGCGTCGAGTCCGCCGCCCGCAAGGGAGTCGGCGACGACCCGGCCAAGCCCTCGCGCCAGTCCGATGCGGTGGAGAACGGCCCGTCGGACCCCATCGACCTGGCCACCGGCGCGATGTATCTGCCGCAGACGGACGTCACGCTGCCCGGCACGCTCCCGCTGGTCTTCCGGCGTCGCGTGGCCTCCGACTACCGGGCGGGCCGCTGGTTCGGTCCTTCCTGGTCCTCCACCGCCGACCAGCGGCTGGAAATCGACTCCCAGGGCGTCGTCTTCGTCTGCGAGGACGGGCTGCTGCTGTCCTATCCGCATCCCGCGCCGGGCGTTCCCGTGCTGCCCAGCCACGGCCCGCGCTGGCCCCTCGACCGGGACCCCGACGGCGACTACACCGTCACGGACCCGGACACCGGCCGAGTCTGGCACTTCACCCCGGCCGTCCTCCCGGATGTCTCTCCGCCCGTCACCCCGAGCGGCGTGGAACTGGCGTTGCTGGCGCAGGTCGACGACCGCAACGGCAACTGGATCACGTACGAGTACGACCCCGACACCGGCGCCCCGACCTCGATCGTCCACAGCGGCGGTTACCGACTGAACCTCACCGCCCACGACGGCCGGATCACCGCCCTCCACCTGGCCGGGGCCGCCCCCGGCGGAGGAGACCAGGAGATCCTCCGCTACGGCTATGCCGACGGCTGCCTCACCGAGGTCGTCAACTCCTCCGGTCTGCCGCTGCGCTTCACCTACGACGACCGCGCCCGCGTCACGTCCTGGACCGACACCAACGGCAGCCGCTACGACTACACATACGACGACCGGGACCGGTGCATCGCGGAAGGCGGAGTCGCCGGGCATGTCGCGCTGCGCCTCGACTACGACGGCACGGACCCCGAGACCGGTCTGCGCGTCACCACGGCCACCACGGGCAGCGGCGCGGTCCACCGCTATCTCGTCAACGACGCCCACCAGATCGTCGCCGAGATCGACCCCCTGGGTGCGGTCACCCGCTTCGAGCGGGACCGCTACAACCGGCTGCTCTCCCGCACCGACCCGCTCGGCCACACCACCCGCTTCGACTACGACGAGGCGGGCCGGCTGACCCGCGTGGTGCGCCCCGACGGGCGGGAGGCCACCGCGGAGTACAACGCCCTCGGCCTGCCGGTGCGCGTGACGAACCCGGACCGGAACTCCGTACGGCAGGAGTACGACGACCGCGGCAACCGGGTCGCGGCGACGGCGCCGTCCGGGGCGACGACGCGGTACGCGTACGACGAGGCGGGGCGGCTGATCGCCGTCACCGACCCGCTGGGCCACACCACCCGAATACGCAACGACGCGGCCGGACTGCCCGTCGAGATCACCGACCCGCTCGGCGCGGTCACCCGCTTCGAGCGGGACGCCTTCGGCCGCCCGACGGCCGTCACCGACCCCCTGGGGGCCGTGACCCGCCTGCAGTGGACGGCGGAGGGGCGGCTTGCGCGCCGGGTGGAGGCGGACGGCAGCGAGCAGTCCTGGACGTACGACGGCGAGGGCAACTGCACCAGCCACACCGACGCCATGGGCGGCGTGTCCCGGTTCGAGTACACGCACTTCGATCTGCTGACCGCCCGTACGGGCCCCGACGGCGTGCGCTACGAGTTCACGCACGACACCGATCTACGGCTCATCGGCGTCACCAACCCGCAAGGGCTGGCCTGGGCATACGAGTACGACGCCGCGGGCCGTCTGATATCCGAGACCGACTTCGACGACCGCACCCTCGCCTACGAGCACGACGCGGCGGGCAGGCTGACCGGGCGGGTCAACGGCCTGGGCCAGAGCATCCGCTTCGAGCACAACTCGCTTGGCCAGGTGGTCCGCAAGGACGCCGACGGCGCGGTCACGACCTTCGCCTACGACCTGTCCGACCAGCTGGCGGAGGCAGCAGGCCCGGACGCGACGATCGCCTACGTCCGCGACCGGTACGGCCGTCTGAAGTCCGAGACGGTGGACGGCCGTACGGTTTCCTACGGCCACGATGAGCTGGGCCGCCGCACGTCGCGGACGACGCCGTCCGGCGCGGTGAGCACATGGACATACGACGCGGCAGGCCGCCGTGCCTCCCTGACGTCCTCGGGACACGAGCTGTCCTTTGAACGGGACGCGGCCGGCCGGGAGGTGGCGCGCCGCGTCGACGAGACCGTCACGCTCGCCAGCGCCTTCGACGACCTGGGCCGGCTGACCGGCCAGACCGTGACCGGCCGCGGCCGCACCCTCCAGCGGCGCAGCTACGCCTACCAGGCCGACGGCCACCTCGTCGGCATCGACGACCTGCTCGGCGGCGCGCGCCGCTTCGACCTCGACGCAGCCGGCCGGGTCACCGCCGTCCACGCGGACGGCTGGACCGAGAGGTACGCGTACGACGAGGCGGGCAACCAGACCCAGGCGGCCTGGCCCGCCAACCACCCCGGCCAGGAGGCCGCCGGACCCCGGACCTACACCGGCACCCGCATCACCCGCGCCGGAAACGTCCGCTACGAACACGACGCCCTCGGCCGCATCACCCTCCGCCAGAAGACCCGGCTCTCGCGCAAGCCGGACACCTGGCGGTACGAATGGGACGCCGAGGACCGGCTGACAGCCGTCACCACCCCGGACGGTGCGCGCTGGCGCTACCGCTACGACCCGCTGGGCCGCCGCACCGCCAAGCAGCGCCTGGCCGCCGACGGCGAAACGATTCTGGAGCAGGTCGCCTTCGTCTGGGACGGCACCACCCTGTGCGAGGAGACCACCACCTCAGCCGCGCTGCCGAACCCGGTCACGCTGACCTGGGACCACGACGGCCTGCGCCCCATCGCCCAGACGGAACGCATCACCGCGGCGGACGCCCCTCAAGAGGAGATCGACCGCCGCTTCTTCACGATCGTCACCGACCTGGTCGGCGCCCCGACCGAACTGATCGACGAAGCCGGCACGATCGCCTGGCGCACCCGCACGACGCTCTGGGGCACCACGGCCTGGAACGCCGACGCCACGGCCCACACACCGCTGCGCTTCCCGGGCCAGTACTTCGACCCGGAAACCGGCCTCCACTACAACTACTTCCGCCACTACGACCCCGAAACGGCCCGCTACCTCACCCCGGACCCCCTGGGCCTCACCCCTGCTCCGAACCCGGCGACGTATGTCGACAATCCCCACACCTGGACGGACCCCTTGGGCTTGACTCCGGAGTGCGGGGCACAGAGACAGGATTCCTATCGGGGGCAATCTCAGGACCGCCCTGGAGGACAGCGTGGCCCTGGAGTTAGCATCGATCAATTGAAAATGGAATTGGGTCGTGCTGGTATGTCTGTCACCGATTACGATATAGTTCATGTGCCTGAGATCCGCACTCCGGACGGAATCGCATTTGGGAATAGCCCGCACACGGCTGACGGATTTCCGATGGTCGGGCCACGCGGCCTCCCGCTCATCGAGATTTCCGATATTGGTCTCCGCGATTTGGATGAAGCGATCATCACGGTGAATCACGAGATATATCATCACAGGCATTTCGAGTTGACTAGAAGGTCTGCTAATCCCTGGGGCGGGTTGGAAGATGAAGCGGAAGCGCATGGGCAGAGAATGCTTGAGAAGTTCAAACGGCACAGAGGTTAGGGTGATCTGAGCATGCCAGAGTTCAGCGCAGAGCATCAGCGGATCCTTGTGTCCGGACCGCGATTCACCGATAATCCAGTAGAGCGGACCTGCCCGGCATGTGGACTGCTGTCTTTGCGTACGTACGTCTACCGACTGGACGCCGCGCGGCGTAGGTCTCGAGCCACGTACGTTTGGTGCGCTTCATGTAGGCGATTCAAAGGGTGGACAGGTCCCGATGATGACGGTCTTGAATTCTCCGACCCGCTTAGCTCGCTGGCGAATGACCGGCGCCGGGCATTGAAGTCTGACTTCGATTCATTCCTGCGTAGGCTTGATGAACTATGGGAGGCAGGCGAACTGCCGCAGAAGTTCAATAGAAAGTGACTGGCAGGGCCGGGCGTAGTATCGGTTGGCCTGCCTTACACCTGCAGGACCAGGCGAACGATCGAAGTCGCGCAGACGTCTTGCACCGTGTCGTCAGTCGTTTGATTATGGACTACGAGTCCTGGATGCCCGGCTCAGCGGCTCATGAATGACATGCCTCCGCAACCCTCGCACCCCCCCCGCCTATATCCGGCCGGTACCGCCGCATATAGCTGCACTGCAGCCGGTGGTATGCGCCGTCGCCTGGCCGACGCGGCTTGCCTGTCGGTAGTTTCGCGGTGGCAAAAGCGACGGCAGTGCCCCTGAACGTGCTCGACTCGGTCGTCCGGGACTGTGACATCCTGTTGCGAGGCGATGCCTCCCCGTAAACGGGAAATCGCAGGGCGACCAACGAGCCGATGGCAGCCCCCCGGAGCGCATCCCCGCAGGTGGCGCTGAGTACGTGGGCCGTGGGCACTCCGGCCTGGCCACAGGCGGTTGGAGCTTGGGCGGTCCGGCGCGGGCAGTGGCCAACAAGGGGCGCTGCGCCGTCAAAAGGAACCATGCTGGCGCAGACGTCCCCTGGGCTTCAGGTGGCGACAGGCGGTGACGTAGCTTTGTGATCATGACCATTCCGACACCGCAGCAGCCCCCAGGTCCGTACGGGACGCCTCACCAGCCGAATCCGTACAACCAGCCCTCCCACCCCAACCCGTACGGTCAGCCGTACCCACAGCCTCAGCCTGGGCAGGGTGCCTGGGGTCAGCCGCCAATGGCTCCGCCTCCACGGAAGAACAGCACAGGTCTCGTTCTCGGCATCATTGCCGCAAGTATTGCCGCTGTCGTGGCTGTCGTCTTCCTTTCCTACCTCGGCAACCGAGGCAGCAGCACAGAAGCTGCGCCATCCAAGCAAGAATCAGCCTCGTTCCCCCCAGTCAAGTATCGGCTTGCCATCCCGAGGACGCTTCTGGACGGCGAGTACATGCTGATTGAAGATAATTCGCAGGAAACCGACGCCGAGATCGGTAGGAGTGGATCCGGTATCCATCCGGAGGCACGCAACGTAAAGGCGGCTGCTGGCTCCTACAATGGCACCAGCAAGGTTTCGCACAGCGGGCTCGTCGTCACGGGCATGTACGGACAATTCAAGAACCCGGAGCAGCAGCGCTACGGCCTAATGGATGGGTTGCGCAAGGCCGAGGGCATGAGTGAGCCGAAACCTCCGCAGCACATTACTCCGCAGGGATCCGAAGTCGATTTCGAGTGCACCGTGATGATGTCGGAGGACCCGGAGGGCACCGCCACTATTCCCGTGTGCGCGTGGGGCGACGATAATACAGCTGCCTATGTGGCCTTCGTGACCCCAGCCTCCGCCGAACAGCACCCCGAGTCCGTTGATCTCGACCAGATCGCACAGAAGGTGTTGGAGATACGCCGAGACATGCGGCAGCAGATCAGCTGACACGCATGCACTGGGCAGCACAGCCATCGGGTACGGATCCAGGTAGCTGCCTGACGGGCCCCTACGTTCGTCGTGTACGAGGCCTCTCGCCTTGCAGTGTACGGAAAACGACCGCCCGCAGAACGTGATCCGGAAGAGTCGCCAGACCGGCGGGATCAAACTCCACCCTCCAAGTGCCCCGTGCCGGGGGCGAGTTCAATAACACCAAGCCCGACCTGTGCGGCTGCTCCAGTTTCTCGAGGTCGTACGCGTTCCCGCATAGGACTGAACTGCCCGACTTCACGGGTGTTCGTCGAGGACGGACTGGGTGAGGCGGAGCAGGTCCGCCTCCGTGGGCATGTGGGTGCGGACGCGTGGGGGCAGGGCCGCGTAGGTGTTGACCGCCGGGGAGTGGGTTCGGCCCCGGAGGGCGATGCGGCAGGTGGGGGTGGTGCCGGCCGCGTTCAGCTGGAGGCCGAGGGTCGTCTCGTCCCGGTCCGGGTCGCGGATCAGGTGGTCGACCAGTTCGAGGTAGAACCCGAGCTTGCCGGTGTCGTCGTGGCGGGTGGGGCGATTCGTCCGGAGTTCGAAGATGACGTAGCGGCGCAGCTTGAGGTGGTAGAAGAGCAGGTCGATGTGGAACTTCTCGCCTCTGATCGTGACGGGGTGCCGTCGGCCTACGAAGGCGAAGCCGAGGCCCAGCTCGGTGAGGAAGCGGACGAGGCTGGTGGCGAGGGTGTCCGCGAGGCTGCGTGAGATGTGCAGGCGCTGGGCGATGGAGCGTTGCAGTGTGGCGCGGGTCCAGCCGTGGCGGTCGGCGGCGGTGGCGTAGAAGTCCAGTTCGGAGCGGGTCTTCAGATGGGTGACCAGGACTGTGATGTGACCCCATGGGAGTCGTGCCACGGGCTCTTGGGCGATGGGTTCCGGCCACGCTCGGGCCATCTGTTGCATATAGAGCAGGTTGCGGCGGGAGAAGCCGCGCTGACGGGGGAACGCCGTCCTCAGGTCGGCGGAGAGCCGGTCCACGGCCTTGGTGCGCCAGTCCGCCTCCAGCTTGTGGCGGAGGATGCAGCGGCCGATCTCCCAGTACGTCTCGGTTCGCGAGCGGGCATGGGGACTGGCGACGGTCTCCTTGACCTCGTTCAGCAGGTCCTCGTACCAGGAGACGCTGTCCGGCCTCTCGTTGGTGTGCGACATAAAGCAGAGCTTTGCCCAATGCTCGGCATATTCGTATGGCACTGACCCGGATGTCTACCGAATGGGTGACGTCCGGCCCGTCTATGTGACTGAGGCGGGCCGGACGTCTGCACGATTACCGGATGGCCACCATGTAGCCCAGCAGCCCCGCGGCGACCGCCAGGAGGGCGATGAACGTCAGGGTGGCTACCGTGCCGCCCGCGTCGCCGGACCGGCGCGAGGGCTTCTTCCCCGTGGTGTGCGCGTTGCTCGTGCTGGCTGCGTTCGCCAGGTTCTTCACTTGTGCTCCTGTGCTGCTTGCCCCGCCGTGGTCGCCGGTGGGTGTCTGACCTCAGCCCTTTGTGGCTGTGTGACACAGAGTAGTCGAATCTGGTCCAGACCACTCGACTGGGGTCGCAGCTTGGCCGGAAGCGGCCTGTGGCCACATCAGTCTACGGCTCGGCGAAGTGATCGAACTCCCCAGCTCGGACGCCTCGTGTGAAGGCGTCCCACTTGCGCCGGGTGGTCGTCACGACCGTGTCCGGATCGTTCGTCTCCCGCAGATAGACCGCGTCGTCCTCACCGTACGCTACCTCGATCCACGGGCCGGGTCCGGTGGCCCCCTCGGGGGCGGCGCGGATCCAGTCGAGGCCGGCGGGCACGTCAGGCATGGTTCTCCTTGACCGCGTCGAGGAGTGCGGCGAAGGCGTGGGGGGTGGCGGAGAGTATGACCCCGGCCGGGTCGCCGCTCTCGGTGAGTCTGACCGTGTGGTCGACGGCGGCGTGTGCGATGTGTATGCAGGACTCGCCTTCGCCGCAGTACGACGACTTCTGCCAGTCGGATGCGGACATCGGAACTCCTCTCGGCGTGCGCGCGGTGCTGTCAGGGAACATGGTCCTCCTTGATAGCGCGCAGCAGGCCTGCGAAGCCGCGGCGGGTGGCGGAGAGTATGACCCCGGCCGGGTCGCCGCTTTCCGTGAGTCTGACCGCGCGGTCGGCGGCGGCGTGTGCGATGTGTATGCAGGACTCGCCTGTAGCGCAGTACGAGGAGCGCTGCCAGTCGCTGATCTGCATGTCGGTTCCCCTCATAGTCCCTGTGCGATGTCGTGGATGAGGTCACGTGATGTGGCCGCCTTCAGGGCGATGGCCTCCATACGTGCGAAGAGCTGCCGGTACACCTGGAGTCCTGGTTCGGCGTCCACGAGCCGTGGGCCGTGGGCTTGGTCGAGCTGGACCGTGTCGAGCTGCGGTACCGGACCGTGTACGTAGTAGATCGACTGTCCGGCTCCCGGGTAGGCACCTGCGTCGAAGGGGATGACCTGGATGGTGATGTTGTCCCGTTCGCTCATGTCGAGCAGGTGCTGCAGTTGCTGCTTCGCCACCGTCGGGCCACCGAACTGCATGCGGAGGGCGGCCTCGTGGATGAGGGCATGAAATGGCGGCGGACCGTCCTGGAAGAGGACCCTCTGGCGCTTGATCCGGTACGAGACGAGGTCCTCGATCTCGGGCGGCGTGTAGGCCGGGACCATCTGTTCGAAGATGACCCGCGCGTGCTGTGCGATCTGGAGCAGCCCCGGAATGTGTGAGGTATGGGCCGTTCGCAAACGTACGCCGTAGGCCTCCAGCTCCGCCAGGTCCAACAGGCTGGGCGCGAGGATCTCGCGGTACTCCTCCCACCAGCCCCGCTTGCGGTCGCCGGTCATGCCGATCAGGGCCTCGATGAGCTGTTCGTCGGTGCACGAGTAGTGCCGGGCTATGGCGCGGAGCCGTTCGGCGCTCACGCCGAACCTCGCGCCCTCCATGTTGCTGACCTGCGCCTGTTTGATGCCCAGGAGCTTCGCTGCCTCCGTCGAGGACAGGCCTGCGCGCTCCCGCAGCCTGCGGAGCTCCGTGCCGAAGCGGAGTTGCCGTGCTGTGGGGTTGCTGCGCACTGGCATGTGGTGCTCCTTCTCGTCGCCCGTGTCACCCACATGGATGGCAAACCTAGAACTTCAGCCTGATGCGCTGAATAACTTATGCGCTATCGGTAGCTTGTATTGCGGACCACACGTTCCGCAACTTCCTTCTGGAACAGGAGACTTCCGATGGCAACCGTAACGCCGCCCTGGGCCTACACCCTTCAACTCCCCCACGACCCCCGCGCCCCCGGCGTCGCGCGCCAGACGCTGCGGACCGTGCTCGCCGCGCACGGCATGGGCGGCGGCTGGGTGGCCGAGGCCGCGGAGGCCGTCGCCGGGGAGATGGTGGTCAACGCGTATCTGCACTCCGACGGGCCCTATACCCTCCGGCTGCGGTCCATGGAGCCCGACCGGCTCCGCGTCAGCGTGTGGGACGGGAATCCGGACATCCCGCCGCCCTTCCGAGGCGCACCCGCGGCCGACGCGGCCCCGCACGAGGAACGAGGGCGCGGGCTGCGGATCGTCGAGGCGTACGCGGATCGGCTCGGTGCGTATCCCCTCGGGGACGGGGGTCTCTTCGGGGAGGGCGGGGGAAAGCTGCTCTGGGCAGAGTGTCGGGGCGGCTGAACCGGCCCGGGGCGTCGCTACGCTGCTGGAGCCCCTCGGCCGGCGGAAGGAGCGGACATGCACCAGCCCAGGCGCGGCAAGCACGCGGAAGTGGTGCGGGTGTTGCGGCGGCAGATCGACGCGGACGTGCACAAGGGGCTCGTCGCGTACGAGGTGGTGTCCATTCGCGGGCGCGGCGGCGGCATGGGGGACGCCGTGACCGCCGACCTCGCCGCGCTCCCCGCGGAATGGGGCGCGAGCGACGAGACTCTCGCCGACCCGCACGATGTCGCCCTCGCCGTCGAGGTGGGGGCGGACGAGCAGCAGGTCGCGCGGTATGCCGGCGACGGCGTCCCCGTGCTGCTCGTCGTCGATCCCCGGCACGGCGACTGGACGCTGTACGACCGTCCTGAGGGCGGTCGGTACCAGGGCGTGCATCAGGGGCACTACGGCGACGACATCCCCGTGCCCGAGCCCCTCTCGCTCGCCCTCGCCACCGGACTGCTGCCCCGGTACGGCTGACGGCGCGCGGGTGTGTGCGCCCGGTCCACGATCGAGCCGGGCCTCACGACGCCTCGGCTGGCGGCGCGCGGGTGTGTGCGCCTCCGCGCCGCACAGCCCCTCTCCTGCCGCGTCGGCGACCCACCTACACTGGCTTGCTGAGCTGACTCCCCTGTGACGAAGGGTGGCTGACGGTGCGTAAGGCCTGGGCAGTGGGGGGCGCCTGCGTCGGGCTGTGCCTGTGTTTCGTCGCGCTGCTTGTCGTCGGGACGTACGCGGCCGCCGCCGGGCTCATCGGCGGGGCCGGCAAGAGCGGAGCGGTGGCGCTCGCCAAGGGGGCCGTGCCCGCGCGGTACCAGGGGCTCGTGCAGACCTGGGGCAACCTGTGCCCCGCCATCAACCCCGCGCTGCTCGCCGCCCAGCTGTACCAGGAGAGCGGCTGGAACCCCCGTGCGCAGAGCCATGCCGCCGCGCAGGGCATCGCGCAGTTCATCCCCGGCACCTGGGCCGTGCACGGCGTCGACGGCGACAAGGACGGGGACCGCGATGTCTGGGACCCGGCTGACGCCATTCCGTCCGCGGCCTCGTACGACTGCAAGCTGGCCGAATATGTGAAGGACGTGCCGGGCGACCCGACGTCCAACATGCTGGCCGCCTACAACGCGGGCGCGTACGCCGTCATCAAGTACCAGGGCGTGCCCCCGTACCGCGAGACGCGGAACTATGTGAAGGTCATCCGCACCCTGGAGAAGAGCTTCGCCCGGCCCGCCGGACGGGTCCAGCCCTCGCGGCAGGCCGCCGGGGCCATCTACTTCGCGCAGCAGAAGCTCGGCACCAAGTACCTCTGGGGCGGCGAGGGCACACCTGAGGACGGCGGGCGGTTCGACTGCTCAGGGCTGACCCAGGCCGCATACCGCACCGTCGGCATCGAGCTGCCGCGCGTGGCGAACGACCAGTACAACGCCGGACCGCACCCGGGCAGGGACGAACTGCTCCCGGGCGATCTGGTCTTCTTCTCCGACGATCTGACGAACTCCCGGGCCATCCGGCATGTGGGTGTCTATGTGGGCGGGGGGTACATGATCAACGCGCCGTACACCGGAGCGGTCATCCGTTTCGACAAGATCGACACTCCCGACTACTTTGGCGCCACCAGGGTCACCGAGGACGGCGCCAAGGCGCTGCCGACGGATCTGCCGTCGTCCTCCGCGGCCGACTGACGGTCGTGAACCGAGTTTCCGTCTCTCTTGGATAACGTCATCGTGATCATTCCGTGGAGACCGGAACGCGCGGACGAGACCGGCCGTTCCGTAGAGACGGCAGCTCAGGCAAGCGAAGGCAGGGTCGCAGCAGATGTCGCAGCAGATGGCTGGACTCGCAGTCGACGGGGGCAACCCGGATGTCGGTCTGCTCTTTGACATCAACGGCCTGACCGCGGCCACGCCTTCGTGGTTCGACCGCGCCATGACGTTCGTCGGGGAGTACGGAATCCTCCTCGCCCTGGTGCTCACAGTGCTGTGGTGCTGGCTCAGCGTGCGGCGGCGCGGCACCCCCGAGGACTCGATTTCCGCGGTGGCCGGGCTGATCTGGACACCGCTGGCCGCCGGCGTCGCGCTCCTCGTCAACATCCCGATCCGCGGCTTCGTGGAACGCCCGCGACCCTTCCTCGAACACCAGGGCCTGGACGTCCTCATCGGGGGCAAGGCCGACTACTCCTTCGTCAGCGACCATGCCACGCTGGCCATGGCCGTCGGCGCCGGACTCTTCCTCGCCCACCGGAAGTTCGGCTTCGCGGGCATCGGGCTGGCCCTCGCCGAGGGCTTCTGCCGGGTCTACATGGGCGTCCACTACCCCACCGACGTCATCGGCGGCTTCGCCCTCGGCACCGCCGTCGCCCTGCTGCTCGCCCCGCTCGCGCTCGCGCTGCTGACCCCGTTCGTGTCGGCGGTCGCGGCGACCGAGCGGTTCGGGCGGCTCGTACGGTCGCGGCGGGCCGGCCCCGGCGGCGGCGGGCGTGCCGCGGAGTCCTTCGGCGTCCCGGAGCCGCGCACCGGCGGGCCCGACTCCTGCGAGAACGACCTCGCGGCGTGACGGGACGGAAGAACGGATGGGCGACCCGACTGCTATAGCGCCTGCGAGGCGGATGGACGGCCCGACTGCTAAAGCGCCTGCGCGAAGTCGAACAGCCGGTCGGGGTCGTACTGCTGCTTCAGCCGGGTCAGCCGGTCGAGCGCCGGGCCGTAGTACGCCTGCCGCCAGTCCTTCAACGAGGGGTCGGGGTAGTTCTGGTACGCGGCCCCCGACGCATACGGCTGCATCGCGGTGTGCGTGTCGCCGAGCCAGGACTGCTGAGCCGTCCCCGGAGTGCCCGCCCGCCAGGAGGCGATGTACTGGACGAGCACCCGTGAGCGGCGGTGTACGAAGGCCGTGGCCAGCGGGTCCACCCGGTTGACCGCACCGCCGAGCGCTGTGAGCAGCAGGCTGCCGGCTCCGCCGCCCTGCGCCGCGGTGATCCGGGTGAACGCCTCCGTCCGAGCGATCAGTGTGCGCAGCCCGGCGGGGGCGAGGTCGCGGTCGAAGAAGTCGGAGGCGGCGGAGTAGGTGTCGCGCCGAAGTGTTCCTTCGGGGCTGCGGCCGGGGGTGCCGCCCGGCAGCCTGCACTGGTCCTCGGTGAGCCCGAGGCAGCCGGCGTTCGCGAGCATCGCATCCTGGAAACTGCGCTTCCGGAAGGCGACGTTGGTCGCGGCCGCGCCCACCCGGTCGACGAGCCGGTCCACCTGGTTGCGCAACTCGCTCTCCGTGCCGAGGGACAGTGTGTTCACGGCGACGGTGGGGGTGACCCCGCCCGCGCCCGCCGACAGTTGCAGCGACGACCAGATCTCGTCCGGCTGGTCGGGGCCCCAGCGCTGCCAGGCGTCCAGCACGGCCTCGGCCCTGGACCAGGGCCAGGTCAGAAAGGCGGCGACGGTCGCGGGGGCCGGATGGGTGCGGAAGCGGAAGCGCGTCACCACGCCGAAGTTGCCGCCTCCCGCCCCGCGCAGCGCCCAGTACAGGTCCTTGTTCTCGTCCGCGTCCGCCGTCAGCACCCGGCCGTCGGCGGTGACGACGGTGGCCGACATGAGGCTGTCGCAGGTCAGCCCGTACGCCCGTGAGACCACGCCGTGGCCGCCGCCGAGCGCGAGGCCGGAGACGCCGACCGTCGGGCAGGTGCCGCCGGGAATGGTGCGGCCGTGGCCGGCCAGGGAGTCATAGACGCCGATCAGCTTGGCCCCCGCTCCTACGGTTCCGTCCGCCGCCACCTCGTCGAGCGAGGAGACGTCGACGATGAGCCGGCCGTCGCCGGAGGACCAACCCCCGTAGGAGTGGCCGCCGTTGCGGACCGCCACGGGGACGGCGCGGGCGCGCGCGAACGCCAGGCACTCCCTGACGTCGTCCTCGCCCGCGACATACGCCACGGCGGCCGGTTTCAGGCTGTCGAAGCGGGTGTTGTAGAGGAGGCGGGCGGTCGGGAACTCGGCGTCGCCGGGGCGGATCAGTTCGCCGTCCAGGCCGCGGGCGAGCGCGTTCCAGTCGGCGGGCGCCGACGCCCCTGGGGTGCCGGTCGGCGGAGGGGTGCGGGCGGGGGTGGCGGTGGCCGTGCCGCCGTTGGTCGCGGTGCAGCCGGTCGCGGCGGCCGCCGCGGCGGCGATGAGAAGCGTACGCCGGTCCATGGCGGCCTCCGGGGGTCAGGCGGGTGTCGGCGGGGGTGGCAGATGCAAGGCCACGTCGGCCCGGGCTCGCTCGCGCGAGCGCCGGGCCGGGCCGCGCCATCCGCAGGAGCAGCGGGCGTGGGCGAAGGAGCCGGTCTCCGCAGTCGTGGCGGAGTGCGTCGCGGCGTCGTCTCCGGCGACGTGACGAGGGTCGTGTTGCGGATCGTGTCTCGTGTCGTGTCTCGGGTCGTCCGGCGGTGCGGGCGGCGCTGCCGGGAGATCGGTGCGGGGCGCTGGCTGAGGCACGGTCCAACGGTACTCGGGCGCGCGCCCGCCGCACCCCGTCGACGCCGCGTGACGGCTTGCCCCGGGCCGTCGTTAAAGCGGGCGGGAGGGGTCTCGTACAGGAAAAGGCGGCAGACCGCGGCCGGGCGTTGGGGGTTGGCAGGCGATGGCAGTGCAGCAGCACAGGCGCAGGGGCGGGGCGGACACCCGGGCGATCACCGCCGTGGCGGCTGCCGTCCTGGGCGCGGCGGCGGCCGTCGGCTGCTCCGGCGGTGCGGACACCGTCGCCGAGGGCGCGGCGCGCGGTGACCGGTCCCGTGACGGCTCCCCCGGCGAGGTGCGTGAGGCCGCGGACAAGCTCACCGGGGCGGGCAGCGCCCTGGCCCGTACGTCCATGGAGATGGCGTCGGGAGGCACCCGGCTCACCATCCGGGGCGAGGGCGGCTACGACTTCGTACGGCGGATGGGCCGGCTGACCGTGGTGCTGCCCGAGGACCCCACGGGAGCGGAGGCGGGGCGCCCGGTCACCGAACTGCTGACGCCGGGTGCGCTGTATATGAAGAACCGCGGCGCGGGCGTGCCCGCCGACAAGTGGGTCCGGATCGACACTGCGACCCTGGAGGACGGCAACCTCGTCACGGGCGGCGCGACCGACCCGCTGGCGGCCGCCGAGCTGCTGCGCGGCGCGCGGGACATCGAGTACGTGGGCGAGGAGAAGCTGTCGGGCGCGACGGTGCGGCACTACCGCGGCACCACGGACATCGCGCTGGCGGCCGAGGCCGCGGAGCCGCATGCGCGCGCCTCGCTCGCCGCGGCGGCGAAAGGGTTCGCCAATGACGCGGTCCCGTTCGACGCGTACGTGGACGAGAAGGGTCTGCTGCGCAAAGTGCGCCACCGGTTCAGCTTTGTCAACGAGGGGCGCACGGTGGATGTCGCCTCGACGACCCTGCTCTATGACTTCGGTTCCCCTGTCACGGTGCAACTGCCGGACAAAAAGGATATTTACTCAGGGAAGATCAGGGCTTAAATGGTCCAGACGTGTCATGCGCCGCGCGTGTATCGCTCCCTACCCTGGGAAACCGGCCGTTGGCACGTCAGCGGAGCAAGTGAGCAGCGTCGTACGCCGCACGAAGGCATGGTGGGAACGCACGGCAGGAAGAGGTGAGTGCACGTGGCCCCGAGCAGCGCGACCGCAACCGCAACCGCGACCCTGACAGCAACCGTGACAGCAACCGCAACCGCGACCGTCCAGGACCATGTGGCCCTCGCCGAGATCGAGCTGTGCGGTGAGCTGATGATCGCGGCGTCGGCCGCGGACGAGGAACGGCTCAGCCCCGACCGCATCGACGAGGTCCTGAAGGTGGCGGCCGAGCGCTCCGCGCTCCTCGCGGCCCTGGAGTGACCCGGGCTGCCGGGCCCGGCAAGAGCCGGGCGGGGGCCCGGGCAGTGCCCGGCAAGGGGCCTGCAGAGGCCCGGGGTTCAAGCCCGGGCCCGTCGTCAGGTCCGCAGCAGACGGGCGATCGCCTTCGTCGCCTCCTCGACCTTCGCGTCGATCTCGTCCCCGCCCTTCAGCGCCGCATCCGCGACGCAGTGGCGCAGATGCTCCTCCAGGAGCTGGAGCGCGAAGGACTGCAGGGCCTTCGTCGACGCGGACACCTGGGTGAGTATGTCGATGCAGTAGACGTCCTCCTCGACCATCCGCTGGAGGCCGCGGATCTGGCCTTCGACCCGGCGAAGCCGCTTGAGGTGCTCGTCCTTCTGCTTGTGGTACCCGTGCACCGCGTGGTCGCCGTGCGCCGCGTCGTCGCCGTGCTCGGCGCGTTCGGCGTGGCCCGTGCGGGCGCCGTGTCCGGTGGCCTGGACGGGGCTGTCGGCTGGTTCGGTGACCGGGGGGCCGGCCGCCTTGGTGGTCGTCATCGCGTCCTCCCGTTGTCCGAAAGGGATCCGATACCCCTCGTGGGTATATCGTAACGAATCGTGCGAGAACGGGGCGGGCCCCCGTGCTGATCTCGGTGCCTGATGGGCGACACTGGGGACTTGCCGGTTACCCGTGGCCGGATGATGCGCCTAGCATCACCCTGACCCACCCCAAAGCACCCCGAGGACCCCACGTGCGTTTTCGTCTGACCCCCAGGGAGACGAGCTTCTACGACATGTTCGCCGCATCCGCGGACAACATCGTCACGGGCTCCAAGCTCCTGATGGAGATGCTCGGGGCGGACGCCTCCGCCCGGGCCGAGATCGCGGAACGGATGCGGGCAGCGGAGCACGCCGGGGACGACGCCACGCATGCGATCTTCCACCAGCTCAACTCCTCGTTCATCACGCCGTTCGACCGCGAGGACATCTACTCCCTCGCATCGTCGCTCGACGACATCATGGACTTCATGGAGGAGGCCGTCGACCTCGTCGTCCTGTACCAGATCGAGGAACTGCCCAAGGGCGTCGAGCAGCAGATCGAGGTCCTGGCGCGGGCGGCGGTGCTGACGGCGGAGGCCATGCCGCATCTGCGGACGATGGACAACCTCACCGAATACTGGATCGAGGTCAACCGGCTGGAGAACCAGGCCGACCAGATTCACCGCAAGCTGCTGGCGCACCTCTTCAACGGCAAGTACGACGCCATCGAGGTCCTCAAGCTCAAGCAGATCGTGGATGTGCTGGAAGAGGCTGCGGACGCGTTCGAGCATGTCGCGAACACGGTGGAGACCATCGCGGTCAAGGAGTCCTGAGTCCTAGTGGACACCTTTGCCCTGGTCGTGACCATCGGGGTCGCGCTCTTCTTCACGTATACCAACGGCTTTCACGACTCCGCGAACGCCATCGCCACCTCGGTGTCCACCCGCGCGCTGACGCCCCGGGCCGCGCTGCTGATGGCGGCGGTGATGAACCTCGCGGGCGCCTTCCTGGGCAGCGGGGTCGCCAAGACCGTCAGCGAGGGCCTGATCGAGACACCCGAGGCCAGCAACAAGGGGATGGGCATCCTCTTCGCGGCACTGCTCGGGGCGATCACCTGGAACCTGATCACCTGGTACTTCGGGCTGCCGTCGTCGTCCTCGCACGCGCTGTTCGGCGGCATGGTGGGCGCGGCGCTCGCGGGCGGCACGGAGGTGATCTGGAGCGGGGTGCTGGAGAAGGTCGTCATCCCGATGTTCGTCTCGCCGATCGTGGGTCTGCTGGCCGGCTATCTGGTCATGGCCGGGATCATGTGGATCTTCCGCAAGGCCAACCCGCACAAGGCGAAGCGCGGCTTCCGGATAGCTCAGACGGTCTCCGCGGCCGGCATGGCGCTCGGTCACGGTCTCCAGGACGCCCAGAAGACCATGGGCATCGTGGTGATGGCCCTGGTCATCGCGGATGTGGAGGACTTCGGCGACCCGATCCCGCTGTGGGTGAAGATCGCCAGTGCGGTGATGCTGTCCCTGGGCACGTACGCGGGCGGCTGGCGCATCATGCGGACGCTCGGACGCAAGATCATCGAGCTGGATCCGCCGCAGGGGTTCGCGGCGGAGGCCACCGGTGCGTCGATCATGTTCGGTTCGGCGTTGGTGTTCCAGGCGCCGATCTCCACGACGCATGTCATCACCTCGGCGATCATGGGCGTCGGCGCGACGAAGCGGGTGAACGCGGTGCGGTGGGGCGTCGCGAAGAACATCGTGCTCGGGTGGTTCGTCACCATGCCGATGGCGGCGGTGGTTGCTGCGTTGAGCTATGGGCTGGTGTGGCTGGTGTTCGCCTGAGCGGCGTGGTGCCGGGGCCGGGTGCTGCGGGGGGTCCGGGGGTCGTCCCCCGGGGGGGTGCAGTGTCGCCATGCCGATGGCGGCGGTGGTCGCTGCGCTGGGCTATGGGCTGGTGTGGCTGGTGTTCGCCTGAGCGGCCGGGTACGGCCGACGGACCCGTGCAGACGTACAGGAATGGGCCCGCCCCCTCTGGGAGTGAGGGGGCGGGCCCTTGTCGTCTTGCGGTGGCACCGCCATGCAGCACCGCGAGACGAGTACTTGAGGAGACCGGTGTGCCGGGAGGGGCCGGCGATGCGTCGGGGATTGCCCGCCGCCGCCGTCAGCCGTCGTGCCCCCGGCCCATCTCGGTCTCCTGACCGGGTGACTTATCCGAAGCGGCCCGAGATGTAGTCCTCGGTCGCCTGGACAGACGGGTTGGAGAAGATCCGCTCCGTCTCGTCTATCTCGATCAGCTTGCCCGGCTGGCCCACGGCCGCCAGGTTGAAGAACGCCGTGCGGTCCGAGACGCGCGCCGCCTGCTGCATGTTGTGCGTCACGATGACGATCGTGAAGCGTTCCTTCAGCTCGCCGATCAGGTCCTCGATCGCCAGCGTGGAGATCGGGTCGAGCGCCGAGCACGGCTCGTCCATCAGCAGCACGTCCGGCTCGACCGCGATCGCACGGGCGATGCACAGACGCTGCTGCTGACCGCCGGAGAGGCCCGAGCCCGGCTTGTTCAGGCGGTCCTTGACCTCGTTCCAGAGGTTCGCGCCGCGCAGCGACTTCTCGACGATGTCGTTGAGCTGGCTCTTCTTGTAGTTGCCGTTCAGCCGCAGGCCCGCCGCGACATTGTCGTAGATCGACATCGTCGGGAAGGGGTTGGGCCGCTGGAAGACCATGCCGACCGTACGGCGTACTGCGACGGGGTCGACCCCGGACGCGTACAGGTTCTCGTCGTCCAGCAGCACCTTGCCCTCGACACGGCCGCCGGGGGTGACCTCGTGCATGCGGTTCAGGGTGCGCAGAAACGTGGACTTGCCGCAGCCGGACGGGCCGATGAAGGCGGTCACGGAGCGGGGCTCCACGGTCATCGAGATGTCCTCGATCGCCTTGTGGGAGCCGTAGTAGGCGGTCAGGCCGCTGACGTCGATTCGCTTGGCCATTCAAATCACTTCCAGATGGCCTTAGCGGCCGGTCTTCGGGGCCTTCCAGCGGGCGATGCCGCGGGCCACCAGGTTGAGGAGCATGACGAAGGCGATCAGTACGAGGGCGCCGGCCCAGGCACGCGCGATGGAGGCGTCGGTGCCGACGGCGTACTGCTCGTACACATACAGCGGCAGGGACGCCTGAGCGCCTTCGAAGGGGTTCGGGTTGATCAGCTTGGTGCCGAAGACGAGCAGCAGCACGGGAGCCGTCTCACCGGTGATGCGGGCGACCGCGAGCATGACGCCCGTGGTGATGCCGCCGATCGCGGTGGGGAGCACCACCTTGAGGATAGTCCGCCACTTGGGGACGCCCAGGGCGAGCGACGCCTCGCGCAGCTCGTTCGGGACGAGCTTGAGCATCTCCTCGGTGGAGCGGACCACGACCGGCATCATCAGGATGGCGAGCGCCAGCGAGCCGGCGAATCCGGAGGGCCCGAAGCCCAGCATCAGATTCCAGGTGGCGAGGATGAACAGACCCGCGACGATCGACGGGATGCCCGTCATGACGTCGACGAAGAACGTGATGGCCTTGGCCAGCGTCCCGCCGCCGTACTCGACCAGGTAGATCGCGGTCAGCAGGCCGATCGGCGCGGCGATCAGGGCGGCGAGGGCGACCTGCTCGATGGTGCCGAGCAGCGCGTGGTAGAGACCGCCGCCGGGCGCGGCGTCGAGGACGCCGTTCATCGAGTGGGTGAGGAAGTACGGGTCGAGGACCTCGATGCCCTTGCTGATCGTGACCCAGGACAGGGAGAGCAGCGGGACGATCGCCAGGATGAAGGAGACCCAGATGACGCTGGTGGCCACCCGGTCCTTGGCCTGCCGGGCGCCCTCGACCCGGGTGGTGATCACGAAGCTGGCGAGTACGAAGATCATCGCCGCCAGCAGGCCCCACTGCACCTTGCTGTGCCAGCCGGCCGCGAGGCCGATGCCGCAGCCTGCGGCGATCGAGGCGACCGCGATGGCCGGCTGCGCCCAGCGGGGGAGACGGGCGTGCGAGAGGTGGTTGACGCGCTGGACGGCGGCCGGACGGCGTCGGTCCTGGATGGTCTGGCTCATCATGCGTTGGCCCCCGAGTACTCCTTGCGGCGGGCGATGATCATTCGGGCCGCGCCATTGACCAGCAGCGTGATGACGAACAGGACCAGACCGGAGGCGATCAGGGCGTCGCGGCCGAACTCGTCCGCCTCGTTGAACTTGGCGGCGATGTTCTGAGCGAACGTTCCGCCGCCCGGGTCGAGCAGATGCCCGGAGATCAGGAAGCTCGGGGAGAGGACGACCGCGACGGCCATGGTCTCGCCGAGCGCGCGGCCGAGGCCGAGCATGGAGGCGCTGATGATGCCGGAGCGGCCGAAGGGCAGCACCGACATGCGGATGACCTCCCAGCGGGTGGCGCCGAGAGCCAGCGCGGCCTCCTCGTGCATCCTGGGCACCTGGAGGAAGACCTCACGGGTCACGTTGGTGATGATCGGCAGGATCATGATCGCCAGCAGGATGCCGACGGTGAAGAGGTTGCGGGCGACGCCCGGGCTGGACTTGTCGAAGATGTACGTCCAGCCCATGTACTGGTCGAGCCACTTGTTGAGGCCGCCCAGATACGGGACGAGGAAGATCGCGCCCCAGAGGCCGTAGATGATCGACGGCACGGCGGCCAGCAGGTCGACGACGTACGCGAGCGGGGCGGCGAGCTTGCGCGGCGCGTAGTGCGAGATGAAAAGCGCGATGCCGACCGCGACCGGCACGGCGATCACCATGGCGATGATCGAGGAGACGACCGTGCCGAAGGCGAGGACGGCGATGCCGAAGACCGGCGGGTCGCCGGCCGGGTTCCACTCGAAGGTGGTGAAGAAGTTGCCCTCGTCCTTCGAGATCGCGAGGGCCGCGCGGTAGGTGAGGAAGGCTGCGATCGCGGCCATGATCACCAGCAGGGTGATGCCGGAGCCGCGGGAGAGGCCCAGGAACACCCGGTCGCCCGGGCGGACCTTGCTCTTGGTCTTGGTGGTCTCTATGGCCGGCCCCTTGGGGGGCGGCACTTCGCTGTGAGCAGTTGTTGCCATCGGTTTTCTCCGGTCTGCGGAGCTGTGCGGCTCCTGGCGGCGGTGCACCGGATGCCGGAGCCGGCCGGTCCCTCACGGGTGTGCGAGGAACCGGCCGGCCCCGGTCGGGGTCAGGACAGGGTGGGGACGATCTCGCGGACCTTGGCCGCGATCTCCGTCGGCAGCGGGGCGTAGCCGGCGTCGGCGAGGACCTTCTGGCCCTCCTCGCTGACGGTGTAGTTCAGGAACGCCTTCAGCGTCGGCAGGGTCTCCGCCTTGTTGCCCTTGTCGCAGGGGATCTCGTAGGTGACCAGGATGATCGGGTAAGCACCCTCGGCCTTGGTGGCGTAGTCGAGCTCCAGGGCCAGGTCGTTGCCGGTGCCCTTGACCTTGGCGGCGGCGATGGCCTTGGAGGCGTTCTCCGTGGTGGCCTCGACGGGCGCGCCGGCGCCGGTGTCGATGCTCACGGTCGGGATGGACTGGGCGGTGGCGTAGGAGAGCTCGAAGTAGCCGATCGAGTTCTCGGCGCCCTTGACGGCTGCCGCGACGCCGGAGGAGCCGTTGGCCGCCTGGCCGCCGGGGGCCAGCCACGACTTCGACTTCGGGTCGTGCTTCCACTCGTTCGGGGCGGCCGTGCTGAGGTACTTGTGCAGGTTCTGCGTGGTGCCGGACTCGTCCGAGCGGTGGAAGGCCTGGATCGCGGTGTCCGGGAGCTTCGCGTCCGGGTTGAGCTTCGCGATGGCCTCGTCGTTCCACTTGGTGATCTTCGAGTCGAAGATCTTGGCGAGGGTCGGGGCGTCGAGGACCAGGTTCTCCACGCCGGGCAGGTTGTAGCCGATGGCGACGGGGCCGCCGACCATCGGGAGGTTGATGCCCTTGCCGTCCTTGCAGACCTTCTGGGACTCGGTGACCTCGTCCGGCTTCAGGGCGGAGTCGGAGCCTGCGAAGGTGACCTGGCCCTGGGTGAACTTGGTGATGCCGCCGCCGGAGCCGATCGCCTGGTAGTTGATCTCCACGCCGGAGCAGGCGGCCTGGAAGTTCTTCACCCACAGGTCCATGGCGTTCTTCTGGGCGCTGGAGCCCGCCGCGAGCAGCTGGCCCTTGGCGTCGCCACAGTCGATGGTCGACGCGGCCGCGGTCTTCTCGCCGCTGTTGCCGCCGGTGCCGCTGCCGCCGGTGTTGTCGTCCGAACCACACGCCGTGAGAACCAGGGCGCCGGAAACGGCGAGGGCGCCAAGCGCGGTCGCGCGAAGTCCGTTCTTGCGCTGAAGCTTCACTTTCGGGTGTTCCTTCCAGGAGCCGCCGTGACGCAGACCGATGTCGGAAACGTATGGCGGCGTGCGTCGGGGTTTGGTGGTGCCGCAGTGCGCTGGTCACCGTGTACGGCTGAAATTAGGCAGATCAGGTGAAGTGGCAAACCGGGGAGAGTGAACGGAAGGTGAACCGTGCTCGGCGGCTGGGTGCTGGTGCTGGGCGGTCGAGGTCATTCGGGGTTCCGTAGCTGTTCCGTGTCCGGCCCGTTATGAGGCTGTTGTGCAGGTGTGGGCGGGCCGGAACGCGAGGGGCTCGGCGACTGCCGTCACGCCGCGGTCAAGTCGTGTCACGCGCCCCCGGGGGGCGCCGTCAGGCCGAGCGGAGCGCGTCCAGCAGCGCATCCACCAGTTTTCGGTCACGTGGCTGAGTGAGCCGGTGACGGGCCGCCGCCGGGGGGAGCCAGACGATCTGGTCGACCTCGTGGCCCGCGGCGAAGGAGCCCGTGGTGGCCTCGGCCGCCCAGTACCGGACCTCTTTGGGGCGGCCGGTCGCGACATAGCGGACCGTGGGCAGCCGGGCGCCCGGGACGCAGCGGTGGCCGGTCTCCTCAAGCACCTCGCGCAGTGCGCAGGCCAGGGCGTCCTCGCCGCGCTTCAGCTTCCCCTTCGGATGGGACCAGTCATCGTATTTCGGGCGGTGTACGAGGCAGATCTCGATGCCCTCGCCGATGTACGGGGTGCCCTGGGCGTAGCCGTGCGGGGAACGCCGCCACAGGACGCATCCGGCCGCCAGGACCGTCTCCGTGTCATGGCCCGTCTCCGCCTCATGGCCCGTCTCCGCCTCATGGCCCGTCTCGGGGCGGTGCGTGTTCATGACACCGTGGCCGTGACGGGCGTCCGCAGCCAGACCTGCTGGAACGCGAAGCGGGCGGCCTCCACCTCATGCCGCTGGTCCGCGTGCAGCACCCCCAGCGCGTAGGCGGTGGCCGGGGCGATGCGCGGAGTGCGCGCCGCCGTCGCGGCGGCCTCGGCGGCCTCGGCCGCGTCCCGGTGCCGGTCGAGAACCCGGCCCGCCTGGCCCAGCACCGGATCGGCGGCCTGCGGATGCAGCACCTCCCGCGCGTACCGGTGCAGCCGCAGCAGCTGGCGCACCTGATGCCAGGGCGCGTCCTGCGCCTCGCCCGCCGGCGCCGCGGACAGGCCGTGGACCAGCGCTTCCGCGTTGTACGGGTGGGCCGCGCGGGAGAGCGGAAGCACGGCGACCGCCTCCAGCAGCCGCCGCTCGGCGAGCTGCGCGGGACGGATGAGCGCCTCGGCGGCCGACGCTCCGGCCGCGGGGCCGAGCGGCAGCTCGGAGGCGAGGACGGCGACGGCGTCGGCGACCGCGTGGAAACGGGACGAGCCGAGCGCCTGCAGCGCGGCGGAGTGGGCGCGCGTCCGGGCGAGGGTGAGCTGTCGCTCCAGCAGCGCCCCCGCACGGGCGGCGCCGACGGTGAGCGAGCCGGTGCCGGTGGTCGTCCGGCTGGCCCGGGACGCCGGAGCGCTCGTGCGTGACGCGGCTCCCGCCGTGCGTGACGCGACTCCCGCGCGGCGGGACGATGCGGTCTGCTCCCCGTGGGCGGGATGGTCCTCGGCCGCCGCCGGGGGATCGGCGAGGGGAGGGGCAGGGGGGTGCGTGGCGGAGGCCGCCGGGGGATCGGCCTGGGCCGTGACCACCCCCCGTGCCGTCCGGGTCGTCGGATGGGCCGCCGGAGAGGTCCGCGCCCCTGAGGTGCGGGCGCCGACGGGTGCCTCGCCGGTGGGTGTTTCGGGTGCGGTGCGCGGTCCGGCGGGGACCTTGCCGTCGGGCGCTTCGCCGGTGGGTGTTTCGGGTGCGGTGCGTGGTCCGGCGGGCGCTCCGGCAGCGTCGGCCCCCGCGGCCGCGCTCCCGGCGCCGTCCGTGTCGCCGCTCTCCCCCCGGGGCGCCGCTGCCGGGTCCCGTGTGCGGGCCGCGGGGCCTTCGTCGCCCGCGCGGCCCGGGGTCGGCTCCGTGTGGCCCGGGGGCAGTGGGGGCAGTGGGGGCAGCTCCGCCCGGGCCGGGGGCAGCGGGACCGCGCCCGAAAGACGGGACAGGGCGTCCAGCAGCCGGGACAGCCGGGAGGTGCAGGCGTGCTCCTGGGCGAGCGTGGCGGACAGCCAGGAGAGCTCCGCACTCAGCTCCTCCGCCCATACGGGGTCCAGCAGCGGCCGGAACGTGTGCAGCGTCCCGCCGATGCGCCGCGCCGCCATCCGCAGCGTCAGCGCCGCCTGGGCGGTGGCAGCCGTGTCCGAACCGCTCTCGCCGTGCAGCCGCAGGCTGCGCAGAAAATCCCCCGCCTGCGCATGGAGGTACCGGGCAAGGGCCTCGCCGGCCGTGTCCGTCTCCAGGCCCGGGAACCCCGACGGGTCCCCGCCCCCCGTGGAGCGGGGTTCGATCACGGCGGCAGGGTCCTGCCGGGAAACTTCAGGTCTGTGCACGCCGGCGCCTCCGGGCGTCAATGAGCATCTCCTGTACATGCCGCAGCGGCTGGCCGTCGGGGTCCGTGGCGTGCCTGGTCCAGGCTCCGTCCGGGCCGAGGTGCCAGGAGGAGGTGGAGTCGGACATGCCCGTCTCCAGCAGCCGGCTCAGGGCCGCGCGGTGGCCCGGGTCGGTGACCCGGACGAGCGCCTCGATACGGCGGTCGAGGTTGCGGTGCATCATGTCGGCGCTGCCGAACCACACTTCGGGTTCCCCGCCGTTGCCGAAGACGAAGATCCGGGAGTGCTCCAGGAAGCGCCCGAGGACCGAGCGGACCCGGATGTTCTCCGACAGCCCGGTGACCCCGGGGCGTATCGCGCAGATCCCGCGCACCCAGATGTCCACGGGCACGCCCGCCATGGACGCCCGGTACAGGGCGTCGACGACAGCCTCGTCCACCATCGAGTTGACCTTGATGCGTACGGAGGCGGGGCGTCCGGCCCGGTGGTGCGCGATCTCCTTGTTGATGCGGGAGATCAGCCCGTCGCGCAGGGATTTGGGGGCGACCAGCAGCCTGCGGTACGTCTCCCGGCGCGAGTAGCCGGACAGCCGGTTGAACAGGTCCGACAGATCCGCGCCGACCTGCGGGTCCGCGGTGAGCAGCCCCAGGTCCTCGTACAGCCGGGCCGTCTTCGGGTGGTAGTTGCCCGTGCCGACGTGGCTGTACCGGCGCAGCGTTTCGCCCTCCTGCCGGACCACCAGCGACAGCTTGCAGTGCGTCTTCAGCCCGACCAGGCCGTAGACCACATGGCAGCCGGCCTCCTCCAGCTTCCGCGCCCACTTGATGTTGGCCTGCTCGTCGAAGCGGGCCTTGATCTCGACGAGGACCAGGACCTGCTTGCCGGACTCGGCGGCGTCTATCAGCGCGTCCACGATCGGGGACTTGCCGGAGGTGCGGTACAGCGTCTGCTTGATCGCCAGTACGTCCGGGTCGGCCGCGGCCTGCTCCAGGAAGGCCTGCACGGAGGTGGAGAAGGAGTCGTACGGGTGGTGCAGCAGGACGTCCCGCTCGCGCAGCGCCATAAAGATGTCGGGGGCGGAGGCGGACTCCACCTCGGCGAGGTCGCGGTGGGTGCCGGCGATGAACTTCGGGTACTTCAGTTCGGGCCGGTCCAGCGCGGCGATCCCGAACAGTCCGGTGAGGTCCAGCGGGCCGGGCAGCGGATAGACCTCGGACTCGGAGATCTTCAGCTCGCGGACCAGCAGGTCCAGGACGTACGGGTCGATGGACTCCTCGACCTCCAGCCGCACCGGCGGGCCGAAGCGGCGGCGCAGCAGCTCCTTCTCCAGGGCCTGGAGCAGGTTCTCGGCGTCGTCCTCCTCGACCTCCAGGTCCTCGTTCCTGGTCACCCGGAACATATGGTGCGCGAGCACCTCCATGCCGGGGAACAGCTCCTCCAGATGCGCGGCGATCACGTCCTCCAGCGGGACGTACCGCTGCGGGGAGGCCTCCAGGAAGCGGGAGAGCAGCGGCGGGACCTTCACCCGGGCGAAGTGGCGGTGGCCGCTGACCGGGTTGCGGACGACGACCGCGAGGTTGAGCGAGAGGCCGGAGATATACGGGAACGGGTGCGCGGGGTCCACGGCCAGCGGGGTGAGGACCGGGAAGATCTGCTGGCGGAACAGCGTGAACAGACGCGCCTGCTCCTTCTCGCTGAGCTCCGGCCAGCGGATGATGTGGATGCCCTCGTCGGCCAGGGCGGGGGCCACGTCCTGCTGGTAGGCGGCGGCGTGCCGGGCCATGAGCTCGCGCGAGCGGGTCCAGATCAGGTCGAGGACCTCGCGGGGCTGCAGCCCTGAGGCCGAACGGGTGGCTACTCCGGTCGCGATGCGGCGCTTCAGCCCGGCGACGCGGACCATGAAGAACTCGTCCAGGTTGGACGCGAAGATCGCGAGGAAGTTCGCCCGCTCCAGCAGCGGGGTGTTCGGGTCCTCGGCAAGCTCCAGCACCCGCTCGTTGAAGGCGAGCCAGCTCCGCTCGCGGTCCAGGAACCGGCCTTCCGGCAGGTCGCCGCTGTGCTTGGCAGCCGGCCCGTTCCCGTTGCTGACCTCGTATCCGTCCAGGTCGGCGTCGATGTCGGGCTCCAGGTCGGAGACCGTGGCGGCGGTGGCGTGCGGACGGTGCGCGGCGATCGAGCCGACGGACGGCTGCGGCGGCTGGGACTGCTGGACCGGGACCTCGGCGGGCTGCTGGCTCATGAACCCATTGTTCCGCGCCGGGGGCGGCTCAGGCGCGTCGGAGGGGGCCGACGTGAGGTGATTTCTCCCGTTGGGGGAGGCGGGCACGGCGGGCTGCATTGAGTGAGGGTCGCAAGGGAGGCTGAATGGCCGGTAACGACGACATGACGTCCTGGCAGCGCGGGGCCCGGTCTACGAGGGCGGATCCGCCCCTCAGGCCCCCTGGACCCGCACGCCCCCGGGGGCGTGCGGTGGTGGTGGGGACCCAGCGGCGGCGGCCCCTGCACGGCCCGCCGGAACCGAGCGGGTCCCGGTCCCCGCAGGCTGCGGGCTCGCCCGCGCGAGGCCAGGCCGCGGGGGTCGCCCGGCCCGGTCCCCGCAGGCCGTGGGCTCGAGGCCCGGGCTGCGGGCTCGCCCCGCGCCGGGCCGCGATCGGCGGGGCCGCGATCGGCGGGGCCAGGATCGGCGGGGGCTGCGACGGCCCGGGGCCCCAGGGGCTGCCGACGGCCCTGGCCCAGGGGCTCAGGTGGCCGCCCTGGCCCCCAGGGGATCAGGTCTCCGTGCGGTACATCAGGTCCACCTCGTGCGTGGTGAAGCCGAGCCGCTCGTAGACCGTCAGCGCGGCGGCGTTGTCCGCATCGACGTACAGCATCGCGGCGGGCATGCCCTGGGCGGCCAGATGTCGCAGGCCCAGGCTGGTGAGGGCCAGGCCGAGGCCGCCGCCCTGGGCCTCGGGCAGCACGCCGATCACGTACACCTCGCCGAGCTGCTCCTCGGCGTGGACCTTCGTCCAGTGGAAGCCGATCAGCTCCCCCTCCCGCTCCGCGAGGAAGAAGCCCTTGGGGTCAAACCAGGGCTCGGCCTTGCGGTCGTCCAGGTCGCGCTGGGTCAGCGAGCCCTGCTCGGGGTGGTGGGCGAAGGCGCGGGCGTTCACCGAGAGCCAGGCGGCGTCGTCCTCGCCGGGCACGAAGGTGCGGACGGTCACGCCGGGCGGGTAGACCGGCTCGGGGATGTCCATGGGGGTCAACGGCCGCCGCAGCTGCCGCAGTTCGCGGAAGAGGGTGAGGCCGAGGACCTGTGACAGATGGCGGGCGGCCGATTTCCCGCCGTGTGCCCAGACGCGCAGCCGCTTGCCGGATGCCCCGAGCAGCGCGGTGCCGAGCGCCCGCCCGTGCCCGCGTCCCCGGTGCGCCGGGTGCACGACCAGTTCGGCGGCCGGGGCCTCGACCGGGTCGGTGTCCTCCAGCTGTGCGTATCCCCGCAGCTCGCCCTCGACGGTGAGCAGGAAGTGCCGTACGCCTTCCCGCTTTCCGCCCCGCAGCTGCAGCCGGCCCTGCTCGGAGACGGCCTGCATGCCGTCTGCCCGGGCGGACTCGCGGAGCAGCTCGAGGACTGCCTCGGCCTGCTCGGGCGTCAGCTCGTCGAGCGTCTGGATCTGTCGGCCCGGCTCCGGAATGACTGCGTCAATGGTCATGCATCGAGAGTACGGCGGAGATCTCGCAACCTGGATGTAACCCTTACCCCCTGTTGCGCTACGCGCGTTGACTCTAGGCTGCCGCTCGCAGCCCTCACGCCACGCTGAACTGACAAGGGGACAGATGTCAGCGACAACTCCACACAGCCGCGCCCACCGGCGGTCGCGGCGCACGCGGCGGACGCTGGCCGTCGCCGCCGGGATCGCCACCGTCGGGGCGCTCGTCGCCGCCGTGCCGGCAGGTGCGCAAGACAGGGGCCAGGACGGCGACCGCGCCCGGGACCGCGGTCACTACGGGAACTGGCAGCGCTCTCGCACGGTCGATGTGCAGCTGCTGTCCTTCAACGATCTGCACGGGCACCTCGAGCCGCCGTCCGGCTCCTCCGGCGCGGTCAAGGAGACGCAGCCGGACGGGACGGTGACGTCCGTACCGGCAGGCGGGATCGAGTATCTGGCCGCCTCGCTGCGCGAGGCCCGCGAGAAGAATCGTTACTCCGTCACCGCGGCCGCGGGCGACATGGTCGGCGCGAGCCCGCTGATCTCCGGCCTCTTCCATGACGAGCCCACCATCGAGGCGCTCAACAAGCTGGACCTCGATGTGGCGGGCGTGGGCAACCACGAGTTCGACGAGGGCGCGACCGAGCTGGCCCGGCTGCAGAAGGGCGGCTGCCACCCGGTCGACGGCTGCTTCGAGGAGGGGAAGACCTTCGAGGGAGCGGACTTCCCGTACCTCGCGGCCAACGTCACCAACGAGAAGACCGGCAAGCCGATCCTCAAGCCGTACACCGTCTGGAAGAAGGGCGGTGTCAAGATCGGCTTCATCGGGGTGACCCTGGAGGGCACTCCGGACATCGTCAGTGCCAACGGCATCAAGGGCCTGAAGTTCCACGACGAGATCGAGACGATCAACAAGTACGCCCGTGAGCTGGACCGCCAGGGCGTGAAGTCGATCGTCGCGCTGATCCACGAGGGCGGCTCGCCCGCCTCGTCGTCGTACAACTACGACTGCGACTCGCCCGGCGCCGGCGACGGCATCTCCGGCCCGATCGCAGACATCGCCAAGGGCATCACCTCAAAGGTGGACGCGCTGGTCACCGGCCACACCCACCAGGCGTACGTGTGCACCATCCCGGACCCGGCCGGCAAGCCGCGCCTGGTCACCTCGGCGGCCTCGTACGGCAGGCTCTACACGGAGACCACCCTCACCTACGACCGCCGCACCAAGGACATCGTGCGCACGGCGGTGAAGACGGACAAGTGGCGGCAGGCGAAGCTGCCGAAGTGGCTGCCGTGGTGGTGGGTGCAGCAGCATGCGCAGGGGAAGAACCCGACGGCCGCCAACCATGTCGTCCGCCGGGACCAGACCCCCGCCTCCGACATGACACAGCTGATCAAGCGCTGGAACGAGCTCGCGGTGCCGATCGCGAGCCGCCCGCAGGGCCATATCTCCGCGGACATCAACGGCCGCGGCGCGACCACGCCGGAGAAGCCGCTCGGCGATCTGATCGCGGACGCCCAGCTCGAGGGGCTCGCTCCGGCCGACAAGGGCGGAGCCCAGCTGGCGCTGATGAACCCCGGCGGCATCCGCGCCGACCTGGTCCACAAGGCCTCGGGTGACGAGGGCGACGGTGTGGTGACCTACGGCGAGGCGTACACCGTGCAGCCGTTCACCAATATGATGAACGTCGTCGATCTGACCGGCGCTCAGCTGATCACCGCCCTCCAGCAGCAGGTCAGCGGCTCCAACGAGGAGTCCCCGAAGATCCTTCAGGTCTCGGAGGGCTTCACGTACACCCTGGATCTGACCAAGTCGGGCGCCGATCGGATCGTCGTCGACTCGGTGAAGCTGAACGGTGAGGCGATCGACCCGTCGAAGACCTACCGGGTCGCCATGAACGAGTTCCTGGCGGGTGGCGGCGACGGCTTCACCGTCTTCAAGGAGCACACGAACAAGCTGGTCGGCGTCTCCGACCTGGAGATGTTCAACGCGTATCTGGCGGCGCACTCGTCGCCGGAGCAGCCGCTGGACCCGCCGGCGGGCGGCCGGATCACGGTCATCGAGTAAGACGGCTCAAAGGAAACGGCTCAGGGGGCGTCGGACCGCACGGTCCGACGCCCCCTCTTTGCGTGTGACCGTCGGCTGCACGGAGTGCCGAAGTCGCCTGCACCTCGGAGTACGAGGGCGCACTGAGGTCCGTCGACAGGCCGTCGCGGATGTCGGTCGCGGTGGTCACGGCCGCCGCCAGAGCTCTGCGGTAAAGCAGCGAACCGAGACTGATCCTGCGCACGCCCAGCGCGGCCAACTCGGCAAGGTCCGGGCCGGTCGGTGTGTACAGGATGTTCAGCGGCACGACGAGGGTCCCCATCAGGGCGGCGATCCCGTCCGGATCCGACAGGCCCGGCACGAACACCCCGTCTGCCCCGGCCTGTTCGTAGACCGCGAGGCGCTCTGCGGTCTTCTCCTCCTGGCATCCGAGCCAGTGGGTGTCGGTACGGGCGTTCACGAACAGTGCGGGTACGGAGGCTTTGACGGCAGCGATCTTCGCGGCATGCAGCTCGACGGAAGCGAGGGTGCCGTCCGAGCGGCCGTCTTCGAGGTTGATCCCCGCCGCGCCGGCGTCGTACAGCCGTCGCGCCAGCTCGGCCACCTCCTTCGGGTCGTCACTGAAACCGCCTTCGGCGTCGACAGTGAACAGGAAAGTGCCCCGCCCGAGTCGGCGGGCCAGCGCCACGGTCGCCGCTGCGGTGGCGGCCGCTCCGTCCGGCAGGCCGAGGGCCGCGGCCACGCCCAGGCTGGTGGTGCCGATCGCGTTGAAGCCCCGGACCGCCAGGGCGGCGGCGGAGGCGTAGTCCCAGGCGTTGGGCAACAACAGCGGGGCGGCCTGATGGTGCAGATCGGCGAATGCGGTCAGCGGTCGCTGGAGGAGGCCGTCGGCCAGGGCGAGAGCGTGGGCCCGGCCGGGGCAGACCCTGGGCGGGGCGCCGAAAGTGAGCGGTACGGGATGCGCACTCTGTGCGGCTGCCAGATCCAGGAGCACCACATCGCCAGCGGCGATGTCCCGTCCGGCGACGCGGGTGGCACGGGCGGCGATGCGACGCATGGTTCGCACCGGTGGAGTCTCCCGGAGCACCCGCGCCAGCGGTACGCCACCGCCCGCCGCGGCATCGACCAGTGCCGCCGTCGCCGCGCACGCCTGCACCAGCAGACCGATGCGGTTGGCGGCGGCCTCCAAAGCGGACTCGTCCGCGTCCTCTGGCGCCAGCAGCGCCACCAGCCGGGCCACGGCCTCGTCCGCGGCCGGGTCCGCACCCCCGAAGTAGGCCCCGGCCACGATGGTCACCGCCTCCGCGACCTCTCTGGACTCCGGCATCTCCAGGGCCTCGGCGAGGGCATGAACCAGCCGCACCCGGACCTCCCCGTCAGCGCCGGCCGTCACCGCGCTCCGCAGCGCGGCGGGCTCCAGCCGGGCGAGTTCCGTCTCCACGAAGGCTCTGCGCCGCCGATGCGGCTCACCGGAACTGAACCGGGCCACGGTGGCTCGCAGCCACTCGACACTCGCCCCCACGGGACCGCGGTCCGCTGTCGGCAGCTCGGGGACCAGCGCCGGGTCGGCAAGCGCCGCGCGCACGTCCGTATGACGGTTGAGTTCATGCATCGTGTGCGTCATGGCCCTGACGCTAGGTGCGGAACAGTTCGGCGCTGCCCGAACCGTCCCTGCGGCATCATGGCGGCATGCCTTCGCTCGCCGAGACCGCCGGCCTGTTCGCCGACCGCACCAGGTCGGTCTTCTGCCAAGCACTGCTTGACGGACGTGCCTGGACGGCAGGCGAGCTCGCCCGGTATGCGGGAGTGCGACCCTCCACCGCCAGCGAGCAGCTTTCCCGCCTCATCGAGGGGGGAGTGCTGACCGAGGAACGCCAAGGCCGGCACCGCTACGTCCGGCTGGCAGGCCCGGAGGCTGCCGCCCTCGTCGAGGCCCTCGCCTCGTACGCCCCGGACACTCCGCGTCCGCAGAATCTGCGCGAATCGGTGCGGCTCAGCGCCGAAGCCCGCGCCCGCACCTGCTACGACCACCTGGCGGGGCAGCTGGGCGTGACCCTGGCAGACGCAATGATCGCCCGAGGGCTGGTTTCTGCCGACTCCGGGCTCGCCGTCACCGCGGCAGGCCGGGCATGGCTGGCCGACGCCCTGGGGTACGAGCAGCCCCCAGGCGCCCGGCGCCCCTTGGTACGGAACTGCCTGGACTGGACGGAGCGTCGACCACATCTCGCCGGAGCGCTGGGGGCGACCCTGTGCGCCACGGCATTGCAGCGGCAGTGGCTGCGGCGGGTCGGCTCCGGACGCGCGGTGAAGGTGACGCCGCAGGGCGCCGAGGCGTTCCGTGAGCTGCTGGCGGTGACGGTCTAGGCACGGCACGGGGGTGCCGATCCTGGCCGAGCAGGGGCTACGCCTGCAGGTAACGGGGCACGCCGGTCCGCTCGGCGAGTGCGGTGAGCATCGCGAGTGGCGGGTCGACCTTCGCTGCGGGTGAGCAGGCCCGTGCCGGATTCCGGCGGCGCACGGTCCTGCCGTTCTTGATGTGCACGCGCCATACTCCGCACCATGGGCATGGACATGCACATAGATCGACGGAGCTTCCTCGCAGGTGTCGGGGCCACGACCGCCGCCCTGACCGCCACCACCCTGATCGGCGCGCCCTTCGCGTCGGCCGCCGCACCGCCGCGACGCGTTCGGACCCTGACCACCCGGGACTGGATGGCGGGCCACGGCGACGCCACCGCCCTCCACACGCTGACCGTCCCCGGCACCCATGACTCCGGCGCGCGCCACGGCGGGCCGTGGGCCGAGTGCCAGAACACGACCATCGCGCAGCAGCTCGACGGCGGCATCCGGTTCCTCGACATCCGCTGCCGCGCCATCGACGGCTCCTTCGCCATCCACCACGGCGCGGCCTTCCAGCACATGATGTTCGGAGACGTCCTGATCGCCTGCCGCGACTTCCTGCGGGCGCATCCGTCGGAGACCGTGCTCATGCGCCTCAAGCAGGAGTACTCGAACGAGAGCGACGCCGTCTTCCGCGCCGTCTTCGACGACTACCTGGACCGGTGCGGCTGGCGCGGACTGTTCCGCATCGGCTCGGGGCTGCCCGCGCTGGGCGAGGCCCGCGGCCGGGTGGTGCTGCTCGCCGACAACGGCGGACTGCCCGGCGTACGGTACGGGGACGGCGCGCTGTTCGACATCCAGGACGACTACATGGCCGAACCCTGGGCCAAGTACCCGAAGATCGAAGCGCACTTCCGCAAGGCTGTGCGGCAGCCGGGCAGGCTGTACGTCAACTACGTCAGCACCTCGGCGTATCTGCCGCCCCGCTGGAACTCCGACCGCCTCAACCCGCGTGTCCACTCCTTCCTCGACGGCGCGGAGGCGGCCGGCTGGACGGGGCTCGGCGTCGTCCCCATGGACTACCCCAACACGCGTGCGGGTCTGGTCGAGTCGCTGATCCGCCACAACTGACCTCCCTCCTGCTGCGGGGGAGGGACCGCGCGGGCTGCCGCCCCGCGGTCCCGGAGAGGCGGCGGGGGCCGGAGAGGCGGCGGCCGGGGTACGGAGAGGCGGCGGCGGGGTCCCTCAGGGGCGGCGGCTTCGCACGGCAGCCCGGAGCCCATCGCCCGGAGGGCCCCTACGGGGTGTCCGGCGGCGGGGTCGGGGCCCCCGGGAGGCGGATAGAGGCGCGCGTGCCCCCGCCCTCCGCGCGGGTGAGGGCGATCTCCCCGCCCGCCTGGTGCACCGTACGGGCCACGATCGACAGACCGAGACCGGAGCCGGGCAGCGAGCGGGCGGACGGAGAACGCCAGAACCGCTCGAAGACGTACGGCAGTTCGTCCTCCGGGATGCCGGGGCCGTGGTCCCGCACCGTCAGCTCGCCGTCCGCGAGCCGCACCTCGACCGTGCCGCCGGGTGGGGAGAACTTCACCGCGTTGTCCAGCACATTGACCACGGCCCGTTCCAGCGCGGCCGGCTCCGCCCGCACATACCAGGGCTGCAGCTCCGCCTCGAAGACCAGCTCCGGGCCGCGCAGCCGGGCCCGCTTCAGCGCAGTGCCGGCGATCTCGTGCAGTCCGACCACCCTCAGCGGACCAGGCACGGCGGCGTCGGGCCTGGACAGTTCCTGGAGGTCGCCGATGAGCGCGGCCAGCTCCGTCATCTGCGCTTTCACCGAGGCCATCAGCGCGGCGCGGTCGGCGGCCGGGATGGCCCGGCCCGTCTCGTCGCTGCGGGCCAGCAGCTCGATGTTCGTACGCAGGGAGGTCAGCGGGGTCCGCAGCTCATGGCCGGCGTCCGCGATGAGCTGCGACTGGCGGTCCCGGGAGGACGCCAGCGCGGCGGTCATCGAGTTGAAGGAGCGGGACAGCCGGGCGATCTCGTCCTCGCCCTCGACGGGGATGCGGACGGTCAGATCCTCGGTGCGGGCGATGTGCTCGACCGCGCCCGTGAGCCGGTCGACGGGCTTCAGCCCGGTGCGGGCCACCCACAGGCCCGCCGCGCCCGCGCCTACGACGCCGACGCCGGCGACGACGCTCAGCAGGACTGCCAGCTGGTCGAGCGAGGCGTCGATCTCCGTCAGGGGGCGGGAGACGGAGACGGCGACCGGGCCCCGGGCGCCGAGCGGGATGCGCTCGGTGTGGACGCGTACCGGCACACCGCCGTCCGTGGTGCTGTTGTGCAGCGAGCTCTCCAGCGCGCCCGCGGCAACGGCGACGTCCTCCTCCTGCACCTTGACCGGCTGCTGGTACGGGGCGACGCAGCGCCGGCCGTCCGGCCAGACGACCTGGATATACGCGAAGCCGGGCGAGGCCTCCTCCGCCCGGCTGGAGTTGCACGCGGCGATGGCGGAGCGCACCGTGCCCGCCGGTGCGCTGGTGTTCTCCAGAGAGGTGTCGAGCTCGTTGTGCAGCTGGGCGCGGGTCGCCAGCCAGCAGGCGACCGACACCGCCGCGACGGCGACCGCGACCGCCGTGGCGACCAGCAGCGCAAGCCGGGAGCGCAGCGGCAGTGCACGGAAGCGCCGGACGGGACCGGAGGGCCGGACGGGACCGGTCACTCGGCGGCCGACCCCTCGCGCAGGGCGTAGCCCACCCCGCGCACCGTGTGCACCAGGCGCGGCTCGCCCGCCGCCTCAGTCTTGCGGCGCAGATACATCACATACACGTCCAGCGAGTTGGAGCTCGGCTCGAAGTCGAAGCCCCAGACCGACTTGAGGATCTGCTCCCGGGTCAGGACCTGGCGCGGATGCGCCAGAAACAGCTCCAGCAGGGTGAACTCCGTGCGGGTCAGCTCGACCCGTCGCGTGCCGCGGACGACCTCCCTGGTCGCCAGGTCCATCCGCAGATCGGCGAAGGACAGGACGTCGTCGTCCGGTGCCGTGCCCGCGTCCGCGGCGTAGGAGCTGCGGCGCAGCAGGGCGCGGATACGGGCGAACAGCTCGTCCAGCTCGAACGGCTTGACCAGATAGTCGTCCGCGCCCGCGTCGAGTCCGGTGACCCGGTCGCCGACGGTGTCGCGAGCCGTGAGCATCAGGATCGGCACCCGCGAGCCGGACGAACGCAGCCTGCGGGCCGCGGTCAGCCCGTCCATGCGGGGCATCTGGATGTCCAGGACGACCAGGTCGGGTGCGTACGACTCCGCCCGTGCGAGGGCGTCGACGCCGTCGGCGGCGACCTCGGTGTCGTACCCCTCGAAGGCGAGGCTGCGCTGGAGGGCTTCGCGTACGGCGGGCTCGTCGTCGACGATCAGGATGCGCCCGCCTTCACCGGTAGCAGTCATGCCCTCAGCCTCGCACGCCGTCCCGGCCGGTCAGGTGGAAGATCCGGAGCGGAGGGCGTCCAGGTCGGCCTTGACGTCGTTGACGGGGATGGCGAAGCCGAGGCCGACGCTGCCGGCGGTGGAGCCGGTCGCGGCGCTGGGCGAGTACATGGCGGAGTTGATCCCGATGACCTCGCCGTTCATGTTGATCAGAGCGCCGCCGGAGTTGCCGGGGTTGAGGGAGGCGTCGGTCTGGATGGCCTGGTACGTCGTCTTCGACGAGCCGGTGTCTCCGTTGAACTGCCGCCCGCCGTACTCGAACGGCCAGCCGCGCTGCCCGCCCTGGCCCTGACCGTAACCCTGCCCCTGCCGCTGGTCCTGCTCCCGGGAGACGGTGACGTCCCGGTCGAGCGCGGAGACGATGCCGCTGGTCACGGTGCCGGTCAGCCCCTCGGGGGAGCCGATCGCCACGACCTCGTCGCCGACCCGGAGCCTGTCGGAGTCGCCCAGCGCCGCCGCCTTGAGGCCTCCGGCCCCCTCCAACTTGATCAGCGCGAGGTCCTTGGCGGAGTCCGTGCCGACGATCTCGGCGTCGTAGGTCCTGCCGTCGTCGAGCCGCACCTGGATCGAGGAGGCCCCGGCCACGACGTGGTTGTTGGTGACGATCTCGCCGTCCTCGGTGATGATCACCCCGGAGCCGGTCGACTGTCCGCTCCCGGAGCTCGCGCTGATCTCCACGATGCTCGGCGACACGGCCTGGGCCACCCCGGCGACGGTGCCCTTGCTGCTCTGCGACACATTGGTCCCGGCCACCGCGTTTCCGCCGGTCCCGTCGCCGCTGCCGCCGGCCAGCCCCTGCACCAGCGCGGACGCCCCGCCGCCGATGCCGGCCGCGACGATCGCCACGGCCGCGAACAGCGCCACGGGCTGCTTGGCCCGCGCCCGCGCCCGCCGCCCGCCGCCCCCGCCGGGCGCCGGCGCGGCGGCCGAGGCCTGCACGACCTCCCCCGGCGGCTGATAACCCGCCCCGCCGTCCCCGGGCCACACGGTCACCGGGGGCGTGGCGCTCCGCGGCTCGTACGAGGGCTGGTACGGCGGCGGGGGCGTGGCGCTTCGCGGCTCGTAGGCGGGCTGGTACGGCGGCGGGGGCGGAGGCGGGTATCCACCCTGGTCGTACGGCTGCCGCTGCCGACCCTCGCTGTGCTCGTCGCCGCTTCGGCGGTAGTAGTCCGTCATGGCGGCAAGTCTTGGATTCGTAGATGAGAGCTGTCTGAGTCCGTCCTGAGAAGCGGCGCAGAAGCCTGTATGTCCCATATAAGGGCGACGGGGAGGGCTTGCGGCTCAGCGGGGACGGATGACGGTGTGCGGCTCCCGCCTAGAGGGCGAACCCGAGCGTCAGCAGCTCCGTCGGGTCCAGCCCGGCGGCGCGGGCCGGGCGGTCGTCTCCTGCTCTCACTTCCTGTCGTGGTCGAGCGCATGCGCGATCGTCAGCGGCAGCGCGGGCACTGGCAGGGTGGGAACACCAGCGAGTGGATGGGAGTGGCGCTTCCTTCGGGAAGGTCGGCCGCGGTGAACTCCTTCTCTCCCCGGGCCAATCCGTCACGGCCCGCCATAAGCTGCCGCAGCGTCTCCCGAGACGAGGAAGGGCGTGAGTGCTCGCTGTTGGTCATGGTGCGACTCCCTGAGCTATCGCGGCGACGCCGCCTGATCGACGTCTGAGCTGTGGACGCACCGTATGGCGGCACACAGTCACGCGGCAGTGACGCTGTGTGCCACTTCCCGGTGGGAGTAGGACGTCGCGTCCTACCGGTCCAGGTGCAGCCGGTCCGCGAGTTCGGTCACCGGGGAGACGCGGCGGCGCTCGCGGGCACGGAGGTCGGCGACGAGGCGACGAGCGGTTCCGTGGTAGCGCATCCATTCGGGGGCGTCCCGCTCGGCCCGCAGCAGTGCGTGGGTGGAGTGCTCGTCGCGGTCGAGGTCCGCGTAGGCGAGGGCACGGTCCACATGGAAGCGGGCCCGCCAGGTCGGCGGAAGCGAGGGGACATCCGGAACGGTCCGGGCCGCAGTGATCGCCTCGTGGCTTCTCGCCATCTCGACAAGGAAGTTCACCTTCGCGACGCCTGTGTTGGTCGGGCCGAAAGGGGTGGCGTAGTCGAGCCGGTCTCGGCCGATTCCGGCGGCCGCCGCTGTTGCCATGCGTAGCAGTTCGTCCACGCGGTCGTACTTGCGCTCGCCTTGGCGCACAGTGGCCGTCGCCGCGCGCAGCAGCAGAATCCCCCAGAGGGAGAGGGCGAGCGGCTGGGAGCGGAAACCTGGTTCGGTCCGGTTCGCGTAGTGGAGCGCGAGACGTTCGGCATCCTCCAAGCGGCCCTGTTTGGTGAAGATCCAGGCAAGCGTGGAGGCGCCGACGGTCTCCAGGTGGGGGTCGTCCGAGCGCCGTGCGGCATCTGAGGCGCGTTCCATCGCGGTGAAGGCGGCGTCTTCCTTGCCGAGTGCGGTGAGAGTTGTCGCGGCGACCTGGTATGCCTCGGCGAGCACGGCATAGGCCGACTTCTGTGAGGCTCCGTGGTGTGATCGGGCCGTCGCCCGCGCGTCGCGGATCAGTTGGGGCAGGAGCGCGCCGATTTCGCCCATCCGACCCTCACGACGGATGCGCTCCGTCGAGCGGAGTGAGGCACGCAATGCGCCTGTGGACGGCGGTTCCTCAGGGTCTGGTTCTTCGCGGAGGATGTCGGAGACTGGTGAGACGGCCCGCCGCAGGGCCAGCACTGACGGTTCATCTCCGTCGGCACCGGCCTCGAAGGTGTTCGGCTGGCCGATCAGGGCGGACGTCTCGACGTCGAGCGCGTGCGCAAGCTGGTTGAGCGTGGACAGCCGAGCCGTCAGGCGCTGGTTCTGCTCCAGCTTGCGCACGGTGTCCACGGATACGTGCGCGCGTTCGGCGAGCTGCTCCTGGGTGAGTTCGCGGCGCAGACGCAGCCGGCCGATCCGGTCGCCGATGCTTGTCTCGTCCTGGTACGGCATAAGCACCCCCGCCAGGTGATGTCGCCTCTACGCTACGACAGTTGTGGGATGCATGGGCAGCGGTCCGGACGCGGAACCATGAGGTGCCCATGGCCCGTCACTGTCCTGGAGCCGATGCAGCTGACCCTGGCCGTCGGACGGCCGTACGACGTGATCTGCGGCGGCAGGGTGTAGCGGGGACGTCGTACCGAAGGCTGGTTCAGCCGGGTGAACTCCCGGCGTGTCCGCTTTCGCGGGGGCGATGAAGTGGCACATGTCGGACATCGGATATTGCCCTCGTACCGGGAGAACACCGTGCCTCTGCCCACCATGACCCCTGAACAGCGCAAGGCCGCGCTGGCAAAGGCCGCCGAGGCCCGCAGGGCCAGGACGCAGCTTCTGGAATCCCTCCGCTCCGGCAAGAAGAAGCTGAGCCAGGTGCTGAAGAAGGCGCAGGACGACCCGGTCGTCGGAAAGACGAAGGTCTCCCAGCTGCTGAGGGCCATTCCCGGAATGGGCCCGGCCAAGGTGACCGCCCTGATGGACGAGATCGGGATCGACGACAACCGGCGGGCCGGGGGGCTGGGCGACCGGCAGCGTCAGGAGCTGATCCAGAAGGTCGGCTGACGCCCGAGCGGGACCGCCTCGGCTGACGCCCGGCGGGACCGCCCTTGGGTGGTGAGCCGCTCCCGGGCGGGAACGCCCTCCCGGGCTGGTGGGCCGCTCCTGGGCGGGAACCCCGCCCCCGAGCGGGAAGGCTCCCCAGGTGGTGAGCCGTCTCCGGGCCGGATTCCCGTCCCTGGGCGGGACCGCCCCCAGGTGGTGAGCCGTCTCCGGGCCGAGCCCCTCAGCACGGAAACCCGCCCTCGGGGCGGACCGCCCCCGCAGGTGCGCCGCTCCCGGGCCGGAAGGCCCCGCGGTCGGAAACCCGCCCTCCGGCCCGAGCGCCGCGGGCCGGAGGTGTCAGCCGTGTCGCCGTGTCATCCGTCGCAGCCGCAGGAGCGGCGGATGACCAGGCCCGAGGGGAACTGCTTGACCCGGACCCGGCGTGAGCCGGAGACCTTCAGACCGTCGTCCAGGACCAGGTCGACCGCCGCACGGGCCATCGCCGGGCGGTCGGAGGAGACCGTCGTCAGCGGTGGGTCGGTCAGCGCGGCTTCCTTTACATCGTCGAAGCCGGCCACCGCCAGCTCCGTCGGCACGTCGATCCGCAGCTCGCGGGCCGCCCGCAGCACGCCGATCGCCTGGTCGTCGGTGGAGCAGAAGATCGCCGGAGGCCGCTCCGGGCCGGAGAGGAGCTTCAGGGCGATGCGGTAGGCGTCGTAGCGGTTGTACGGGGCCTCGAAGAGCCGCCCCTCCGTCTCCCGGCCGGACTCCAGCATCGCGCGCCGCCAGCCCTCGACGTGGTCGGCCACCGGGTCGCCGACCGCCGGGGTCGACTCGACCCCGCCGAGACAGGCGACGTACGGGTGGCCGTGCTCCAGCAGATGGCGGGTGGCGAGCTGCGCGCCGCCGATGTCGTCGGTGACGACGGCCACGTCGTCGATGGCCTCGGGACGCTCGTGCAGCAGCACCACACGCGCGTCCCACGCCTCGATCTCCGCCGCGGCCCGCTCGCTCGGGCCCTGGCTGACCAGGATCAGCCCGGAGACCCGCATGCCGAGGAAGGCCCGCAGATAGTGGACCTCGCGCTCGTCTCGGTAGTCCGAGTTCCCGACGAGGACCATCTTTCCGCGCTCCGCCGCGGCCTGCTCCACGGCATGCGCCATCTCCGCGAAGAACGGCTGCCGAGCGTCGGGCACGATCATGCCTATGAGGTCCGTGCGCCGTGACGCCATCGCCTGGGCCACCCGGTCGGGCCGGTAGCCCAGCTCCTTGATCGCGGCGAGGACACGCTCGCGCGTGGCCGGGGCGACCGGCCGGGGTCCGTTGTTGATGACGTAGCTCACGACGGCGGTCGACGTACCCGCCAGTCGCGCTACATCGTCCCGCGTCACCTTGGCCACGGGCGGCAGTCTACGCGGGGTGACCTATCTCTGGGCAGGGCGTACGCTCGCTTCCTGCTTCTCATCGGCACTTCGGGGTGTGTCCTCCGAACGGGCCAGCGCGGCCGTCTTCGCCTCCTCGGCAGCCCGTTCGACCTTGTCCGGCACCACGAAGCGGTAGCCGACATTCCGGACGGTGCCGATGAGGGACTCGTGCTCCGGGCCCAGCTTGGCCCGCAGCCGCCGCACATGGACGTCGACCGTGCGGGTGCCGCCGAAGTAGTCGTATCCCCAGACCTCCTGCAGCAGCTGCGCCCGGGTGAAGACCCGCCCCGGGTGCTGCGCCAGGTACTTCAGCAGCTCGAACTCCTTGAAGGTCAGATCGAGCACCCGGCCCTTCAGCTTCGCGCTGTAGGTCGCCTCGTCCACCGACAGATCGCCGTTGCGGATCTCCATCGGCGAGTCGTCGGAGCCGATCTGCTGCCTGCCCATGGCCAGCCGCAGCCGCGCCTCGACCTCGGCGGGGCCCGCCGTGTCCAGCAGTACGTCGTCGATGCCCCAGTCCGCGGTGACGGCGGCGAGCCCGCCCTCGGTGACGACCAGGACCAGCGGGCAGCCGGGCCCGGTGGACCGCAGCAGCTGGCACAGCGACCGCACCTGCGGAAGGTCGCGGCGGCCGTCGATCAGGATGACGTCGGCTCCGGGGGTGTCGACGAGGGCCGGGCCCTCGGCCGGTGCGACGCGGACGCTGTGCAGCAGCAGGCCGAGCGCCGGAAGCACCTCCGTCGACGGCTGGAGGGCATTGGTCAGCAGCAGCAGAGAACTCATCCCCGACCACCTGCCCGGGTCGGTTTCGAGTGGTGCGTGATCAGCTCGCCCATAACGTCGTTTCCTCCTCGGTCCCTGCGAGGACGTGGATCGGCGGCACTGCTTCGTACGGTCGTTCCTTCGGTCGCTCCGCGGTGGCTCTCCGCGCCCTGAGAGCCATTGTGAGCCTTTGTTCACCTGCCTGTAACAACGGCGGGAAAACACAAAAGGACCCGGGGGCTGCGCTGCCCGGATCCTCTGCTGTGCAGGATAGCCCACCAGTGTGAGAAGGACAGAGGGTCGATTTCACACTCTGGACGTATCGCAGATCACTTTCCGTTCCCTTAGGGCTCCTTTCTGGACCCCTCCGGGCTTCTTCTCGATCATTTCCGGTTGGCTTCTGTCGTTTCCGATCCGTCGCGCGCCACCCCTTCTGCCCCGCCCGGCGGCGGAGAACCGGGGGCGGCCGGTAGCACCAGGGGCGCACGGGTGCACGGCCGCACGCGGGCCCTCAGGGCGCATGGCTCATCATGGAGGGCGACGAGGCGACGAAAGGAGTGCCGCTATGGCAGCGGGCACGATCCGCTACTGGGCCGCGGCCAAGGCCGCCGCCGGGGTAGCCGAGGAGCCGTATGCGGCGGAGAACCTCGCCGAGGCCCTCGACGCCGTCCGGGAGCGGCACCCGGGAGAGCTGGTCCGGGTACTCCGGAGGTGTTCGTTTCTCGTCGACGGCGACCCCGTGGGGACGCGCGGGCATGAGACGGTACGGCTGGCCGAGGGCGGCACGGTCGAGGTGCTCCCGCCGTTCGCAGGAGGATGAAGCGCGCAGCCATGAGCAGCAGCGATCAGCAGTATCCGTACGACGCCTACGACCCCTACACCACGGCCGGCGGCCGGCCCGACCCCCAGGCCACGCAGACGTGGCAGGGCCAGACCTGGGACACGCACCACCAGCCGACGGTCCAGCCGGCGGTTCAGCCGATCCAGCCGGAGCGGCCGGGGCATTCGGAGCAGCCGGCGCAGGGCTACGAGCCGTATCAGCCGCCTGAGCCATACGAGCCGCAGCCGTCGCATCAGCATCAGATGCAGCAGGCGTACCAGGGATACGAGACCCACGAGGCGTATCAGCCCGTGCAGCCGACGCCGCAGCACGCGGCTGCGGACACCGCCTATCTGCCGCCGCAGGCGTACCCGGATCAGACGCACTCGGGGCAGGCGTACCCGGGGCAGGGGTACCCGGGCCAGGCGCACTCGGGGCAGGCGTACCCGGGGCAGGGGTACCCGGATCAGGCGCGTCCGGCCCAGATGTACGAGCCGCAAGGCTTCCCGGCGCACTCCCAGCCGCTGCCCCCCGAGGCCCCTGCCGCCTCCGCAGCCCCCGCCGCCACGGCCGCGCCGTCCTTCGACGCAGCGGGCTACAGCGCCCCGACGACCCTCGGGAACGCCCGGATCACCGACGCCCAGCGCGCCCGCGCCGAGGGGCGGTCGCCGATCATCCCGCCCGGCATCCAGCCCGCCGGGCTGACCGCGCTGCTCGGCATGCTGCTCGCCGGCGGTGCGGCCCTCGGGACGTACGGACTGCTCCTCCCGCTGGTGCTCCTCCAGGCGGTCACCGCCGCCGGCTGGTTCCGGCTCAACGGCATGTGGCCCGCCCGGCAGGGCATCGCCCTCGCCTTCGCCGGAGGACTGGCGGCGGACGCCGTCCTGCTCGCTGTGGGCCGTGCGCACGCCACCGCCGCGATCACCGGCACGCTCGGAGTGTGGGTGCTGCTCACCCTCGTCCTCCAGCTCCGCAGCCGCGCCGCCGCGGACGAGCGGGTGTACGGGCTGATGGCCACCGTGGCCTCCGCGGCGCTGACCATCCTGGCGGCCGGGCATCTCGCGGCGGAGACGGAGGCCGTGACGATCGGCGCGATCGCCGTCGCGGCCGCCGTCGTGGCGCGGGCGCTGCCGCTGCCGCTGCCCGGTGCCGCGTCCGTCGTCGTGTCCCTGCTCGCCGCCGTCGCCGCGGGCGCCGCCGCGGGCGGGCTCGCCGGAGCGGCGGCCGACGGGGCGCTGCTGGGCTTCGCCGCGGGTGGCTGCGCGCTCATCGGACTGCGGGTGGCCAGCTACGACTACCCCTCACGCTTTGTCCACTTCACGGCGGGCGTGGCGCTGCCGCTGGCCGTCGCCGCACCGGCGGTGTATGTGCTGGGCCGCGCGCTGGGGTAGCCGGGCGGCTGAGACAGGCCGGCTGCCGCCCGGTGTCGCACGGGGCCGGCCGTTCGGGTGGACCCGGTGGGCCCGGTGGGCCCGGTGGACTCGGTGGACTCGGCGGGCCAGCCGGGCCCGCCGCCGGAACCATTCACCCCCCGCGGACGTCGATCATTGAGCGGGCGCGCAATGGGCGTACGCACGGTGCGGACGACACGTGGGGGACGACAGGGAATGCGAGCGCTGCGAGTACTGCTGATCATCGCGGTCATCCTCGGCGGGCTGTTCGTCGCCGCCGACCGCCTCGCGGTCTATGCCGCCGAGTCGCGGGCCGCGGACCGCATCTCCCTCCAGCAGTCCACGGCCGCGTCGAAGGACGTGTCCATCAAGGGCTTCCCCTTTCTGACCCAGGTCGCGGACAAGCGGCTGGACGAGGTGGAGGTCACCCTCACCGGCATCCGGACCAGCGCCTCAGGCCGACCGGTGCGGATCAGCGAACTGACCGCCGACCTCTACGACGTACGCCTGGGCGACGGCTACGGCAGCGCCGTCGCGGCGCGCGCCCAGGGCGAGGCCCGGATCTCGTACGAGGACCTGTCGGCGGTCGCCGAGGAAGGCGTCTCCGTGGCGTACGGGGAGAACGGCAAGGTCAAGGTCACCGGCTCGGTGGAGGTCCTCGGCCGCACGGTGACGCGCAGCGTGACCTCCACCGTCAGCCTGGTGGGCGACGACACGGTCCGCGTGCGGGCGGACAGCGTCCCCGGCGAGGGCATCCCGGGCATCGAAGATCTGGTCCGCAAGAAGACCGACTTCGACCGGCGGCTCGGCGGACTGCCCGCGGGCCTGAAACTGGAGAAGGTGGAGGCGAAGCCGGACGGGGTGGTCTTCACCGTGACCGGCGAGAACATCTCACTGGCCGGCTGAGCGCGGCGAAGGCCGCAATCCGTCGGTGCGAGGGCCGCAAGTCCGCGGTGCGAGGGCCGCAATCCCGCGACGCGAAGGCTGCAAGTCCGCGGTGCGAAGGCTGCAATCCCTCGGTCGGCCCAGCGCACGGCGCTGCCGGGTCTGCCCCTGCCGGGTCCGCCCAGCCGGCCTTGGCCGTATGGTGAGACGCCCCCGTCCGCTGGGTAGAAGGTCATCCGCGGCGGAGCGGCGCGGAGCCCGCGGGGCAGGGGGTTGGGGTGATCCTTATCCCGCATGTCGGACGATCGCGTCTCAGAATACGACACACCGGTGACACGGCTGCCGAGTCGTCCCTACGATCTGACCCATGAAGCAGCGACAGGCGGACCTCACGAAGCGGCGGGCAGTAGACCTGTGCCGCGTCGCCGCCATGCTCTGTCGCGCCGTCTGAGCGGGAGCCCGGCTCCCGTATCCCCGGCCCTTCGACCGACCGAGTCAGGGCCGCCGACCGTGCCTGTACGACACGCACTTCCGCGTCCCCGCACAACGCACACCGTTCTGCCCGCGATCGACGACACGACACGATCCGACACGACACGACACGCTCCGACTCGGTTCGACTCGGTCGACTCGACTTTCCATCCGCACCACCACCGCCGCACACTGCCCCGGAGGAGAAACAGCATGAGCCGCAGCGACGTCCTGGTAGACGCCGACTGGGTCGAGGCCCACCTCGACGACCCCAAGGTCGTCATCGTCGAGGTCGACGAGGACACCTCGGCGTACG
>NZ_JARWBG010000046.1:0-61166 GCF_029846775.1 Streptomyces chengmaiensis | reverse complement strand
CAACCCCGACGAAGTACGCGAGGCCCTCCAGATCGGCCCCGACACCCCCATCATCACCACCGACGCCCGCCACCGCGCCGACGCCAAGAGCGCCCTGATCACCCTCGTCGAACACGCCCTCATGGCCCGCCTGCGGTAACCGCTGCGCGCCGCGGCAAAGGGACGCCCCGGCACTCCTCGCGGAGTGCGGGGGCGTTGTGTTCCCCGTCCCGCCCGCCCTTCCTGGCCGCAGGGGTCCGCCCCGCGCCCCTGGCGGCCGGGCGGGTCTACCCGAGTGCCGCCACCGTCCTGGAGGCTCCGCCCCCGCGTCCCTGGCGGGCCGGGCCCCAAGCACAGCGCCCCGCACCGCCCCGACAGCCAAGCCCCCGGCATACGGCAAGGGCCCTCACCCGTCCGGGTGAGGGCCCTTGCTTCGCGGGGTTTCAGCCCTGCCAGCTGTGAGCTGAGCGGAAACCGCGCTGGCGTTCGAGTCGACGCCAGCCCGCCGCGCGGGGGCGGCGCGGCTCGGCGGCCGGCTGGGCGGCGGCGCGGGCCAGGAGGATCGCGGTGATGGCCGCGAGCTCCTCCGGCTCGGCCTGGCCCTTCTCGACACGGAGCAGAGATGCGTCAGTCGTCACGAGGGGCTCCTTACTGGGGCGGGTTGCCGTGCTTGCGCGACGGCAGGTCTGCGTGCTTGGTGCGGAGCATCGCCAGGGACGCGATCAGCACTGACCGGGTCTCCGCGGGGTCGATCACGTCGTCGACCAGGCCCCGCTCGGCGGCGTAGTACGGGTGCATCAGCTCGGCCTTGTACTCCTTGACCATGCGGGCGCGCATGGCCTCGGGGTCCTCGGCTTCTGCGATCTGCCTGCGGAAGATGACGTTCGCCGCGCCCTCCGCGCCCATGACCGCGATCTCGTTCGTCGGCCAGGCATAGGTGAGGTCGGCGCCGATGGACTGCGAATCCATGACGATGTACGCACCTCCATACGCCTTCCGCAGGATCAGCGAGATCCGCGGCACGGTCGCGTTGCAGTACGCGTACAGCAGCTTCGCGCCGTGGCGGATGATCCCACCGTGCTCCTGGTCGACGCCGGGGAGAAAGCCGGGCACGTCCAGCAGAGTGATGATCGGGATGTTGAACGCATCGCACATCTGCACGAAGCGGGCGGCCTTCTCGGAGGCCTCGATGTCCAGCACCCCCGCGAGCGACTGCGGTTGGTTGGCCACGATCCCGACGACCTGCCCGTCGAGCCGCGCCAGCGCGCAGACGATGTTGCGGGCCCAGCGCTCGTGGACCTCCAGGAAGTCGCCGTCGTCGACGAGCTCCTCGATGACCTTGTGCATGTCGTACGGCCGGTTGCCGTCGACCGGGACGAGGTCCATGAGGGTGTCGCAGCTGCGCTCCGCCGGGTCGCCGGAGGCGGCTGAGGGCGGGTTCTCGCGGTTGTTCTGCGGCAGCATCGACAGCAGGTAGCGGACCTCGGCGAGGCAGGTCTCCTCGTCGTCGTAGGCGAAGTGCGCCACGCCGGACGTCTCGGCGTGCACATCCGCGCCGCCCAGCCCGTTCTGCGTGATCTCCTCGCCGGTGACGGCCTTGACCACGTCGGGGCCGGTGATGAACATCTGCGAGGTGTCGCGGACCATGAACACGAAATCCGTCAGCGCCGGACTGTAGGCCGCGCCGCCCGCGCACGGGCCGAGCATCACGCTGATCTGCGGGATGACGCCCGACGCACGGGTGTTGCGCTGGAAGATCCCGCCATATCCGGCGAGCGCCGAGACGCCCTCCTGGATGCGCGCGCCCGCGCCGTCGTTCAGCGACACCAGCGGAGCGCCCGCCGAGATCGCCATGTCCATGATCTTGTGGATCTTCGTGGCATGGGCCTCGCCCAGCGCACCGCCGAAGATCCGGAAGTCATGGGCGTAGACGAAGACCGTACGGCCCTCGACCGTGCCCCAGCCGGTGATCACACCGTCCGTGTACGGCTTCTTCGCCTCCAGGCCGAAACCGGTCGCCCGGTGCCGCCGCAACTGCTCGACCTCACGAAACGAACCCTCGTCCAGCAGCAGCCCGATCCGCTCCCGCGCGGTCAGCTTGCCCTTGGCGTGCTGCGCCTCGGTCGCGCGGTCGCTCGGCCCGCGCCGGGCCGATTCACGCAGAGCATGCAGTTCGGCCACGCGTCCGCGCGCGTCACTCGCCTCGCCGGCGGTCTCGTCGATAACGGTCATGCATCGACCCTACGGATCCGACCAAGAAAACCCTGCCGTCGGTTCCGTACAGTCTCCGGCCCCATCTGCTGTCACCCCTAAACAGAAGGGTGCGGAGGTTGAGCCCTAGTGCCAGCGTGGAGGCCGTTCGCGTTGTTGAGGTCCAACAAGCCGGGTAGTGCCGGAGGCGCCTCACGCCACGGCGTGTCGTGCGCCCACCATATCCGCCGGACGGATGGATGTGAGTCGGCGTCGAGCGACCCCGGAGCGGCCGCCTCTTTGCTGGAGAGTGGAGACAACTGTTGAATCTTAAACGGAATACTCGTACAGTTGCCATTGTTCAACTTTCAAGAAGATTCTGATCCGCCTCCACCCAGGGAGCACGCCATGGGCATCTTCAACCGCAAGCCGGAAGCCACCACGACAGCCGCCGCGGCCCCTGCGGCCGTCGACCCCGCACTGGCCGCGCTGACCGGCGAGTACACCATCGACGCCGTCCACAGCAGCATCGGCTTCACCGTCCGCCACGCCATGGTGACCAATGTCCGCGGCTCCTTCGGCGAGTACGAGGGCACGCTGCACCTGGACGGCTCGGACCCGTCCCGCTCCACCGCCGCCATAGACGTCAAGATCGCCAGCATCGACACGGGCATCGCCGACCGTGACGGCCATCTGCGCAGCCCGGACTTCTTCGACGCGGAGAACCACCCGCTGATGACCTTCCGTTCGACGAGCGCGGAACAGCTCGGCGGCGACGCCTACCGGATCACCGGCGACCTCTCCATCAAGGGCGTCACCCGCCCCCTGGCCATCGACCTCACCTTCAACGGCTCCGCCAAGGACCCGTACGGCAACGAGCGGGTCGGCTTCGAGGGCGGCGCGGAGATCCTCCGCTCGGACTGGGGCCTGACGTGGAACGCGGCGCTGGAGACGGGCGGTGTGATGGTCAGCGACAAGGTGAAGCTGACGTTCGACATCTCTGCGATCAAGTCCGCGGCCTGAGCCGGGTCTCGACATCTCGGCCCCCTACCGCACGGCCAAGGGCGCCCCGCCTCGCCGCACCCGTCCTGCGGCGCGGGCGGGTCCCGTCAGCAGAAGCCGCGGGCGGATCCCGTCAGCAGAAGCCCAGCATCCCCGGCGAGTCGATGTCGACGGTGACCACACCGGGCGGATAGGCGTCCTCGTCACCGGTGAGCAGGATGGACATACCGGTGAACTCCGGGCGAGGCAGGGCGCAGTACAGCGCATGGCAGGTGTCAGGGCCGCCATACCCATCACGGATCATGGCGCCGACGCTCGCAGCCGAGACCGTGTCGAGATCGTCGACGACGACGGAGGAGAAGGCGAGCACGCCGCGAGCGAGATTCTCCTCATCGGCTTCGGCCTGCATCAGGCAGAGGGCTGGAACGCGAAGGCGGTCACCCGGCGTCCGCGCCATGTTGCCCGCAAGCAGATTCAGGGTCTTGTGCCCGCCCGCAAGCGCCTTGACAGCGCCGGTGTCGAGGATGATCACGCAGCGGCGCCCCTCGCCGCCCGAACCTTCTCCGCCGCGATCTTGTAGATGTTACCCAGGATGTCGGGAGCCTCGTCGAACTCCGCATCGCTGATATGCAGCCCGATCGCCCGACGCACGACCTCACGGTCCGCGGCGAGCCGCTCGGCGCGTTGCGCAGCGGTCGGCTGCTCGGCAGCAAGGGCGTCGACCAGTTGGCCGATGCTCAGTCCTCGCTCTCTGGCGAGCTCGGCGAGATGGTCGCGGGTCTCCCGGCGAACCTGAATTGTGGTCGATCCCATAGCAGAACTATAGAGCAGTTACGGGCTCAACGACATCCGCCCGCCTCCCATCCGTACAGGCTCCGCCGAGGGCTCCCGGATCTACGCTTGGGCGTCGACAGGATCGGCGACCGCGCCGATGAGGCAGTCGACCACGTCCGAAAGGCTGGACCTGCGACGGTGGGCGGCCCGCTGCCGTTCCGCACCCGCGCCGTTCCCGCGCAGCCACTCCCACGCGACGTCGGCCTGCTCCCTGTCGCCGCTGCGCTCAAGTGCCGGGCGGACATACGCGTACAGCCGGTCGGCCAGGTCGGCGGCCGGCACCAGCCGGTCCGTGCGCACGTCCAGCGCCTGGCCGCGCAGCCCGTCCCGCGCGGCCCGCCAGTACGCGGCGCGCACCACCTCCGGGGCGGGGTTCGGCACCGGCTCCCCCCTCTCCGTCTCGCGCAGGGCGGTCGCCACCAGGGCGCGCACCAGCGACGCATACAGAACCGTGTCCCGGGCGCTCATCAGCGCGTCGGCGGTCCGCACTTCGAGGGTGGGCACATGGACGGAGGGGCGCACGTCCCAGTAGAGGCCCTGCCGGTCCATCACGGCCCCGCCTGCGAGCAGCCTGCCCACCAGTTCCTCGAAGTGCCCCACGGACTCGAAGTGGGGCGGTGGCCCCGAAACCGGCCAGCGGGCCCAGATCAGGGTGCGCCAGCTTGCGTAGCCGGTGTACCGCCCGGCCCAGAACGGGGAGTTGGCGCCGAGGGCGACGAGCACGGGCAGCCACGGTCGCAGCCGGTTGCTCACCTCGATCGCGAGCCTCCGGTCGGCAAGGCCGATGTGCACATGACAGCCAGCCGTGCCCTGGTCGTCGTTCAGCCCCCGGAAGATCTCCAGGTTGCGCGCATACCGCGCGCCCGGAGTGAGCGGCGGCGGCACGATGTCGCCGAGCACCGGCGACCCGGACGACACCACCGCCAGCCCGTGCGCCGCCGCCGCGCCCGCCGCGACGGCGCGCATCTCCCGTATCTGGTTGCCGAGTTGCCGCATCGTCGCGCACGGCGTGGTCCTCGCCTCGATATGGAAGCGGGTGAGCTCGTCCCCGACCCGGTCCTCCCCCAACTCCTTGGCGGCGGAGGCGATCACACTCTCGGCACAGGGCCGTACGGCACGCGACACGGGGTCGACGATGAGGTATTCCTCTTCCAAACCCACCGTGAGCAGTTCGTCACTGCGCATGCCTGGGAGAGTCTCACACCGGACCCCGGCAACGTGCGGCTGCTGTCGGCCAATTGCGTGGCTCAAGCACTTGGGTGCGGCATGCCGGCGAGCGGCCTCTCGAAGCAGAGGGAGCTCGGGGAGTCGGCGTACGCCCCGAAGCCGGGAATCCGGGCATAGCCGCAGCGCGTGTAGAAGCGGACGGCGTCGGGCTGTGCGTCCCCGGTCTCCAGACGCAGACTCGTCCATCCCCGCCCGCAGGCCCAGTCCTCAAGCGCGGCGAGGATGCCCTGTGCGACACCCGAGCCGCGCCGGTCGGGCACCACGTACATGCGCTTGACCTCGCCGACCCCTTCCCCCAGGGAGCGAAGCCCCCCGCATCCGACGGCCGCGCCGTCGCCGTCGTAGGCCACGAAGAACACGGCGATGTCGGCCGCCGAGGGCGCGGCGCCGGGCTCGCTGTCCGGGGTTCCGTACCGCTCGGCGATCTCCGCTCTCTGACGCGCACGCAGCGCGACGGCATCCGCGTCCCCCCACGGGACCTGCTTGATCATCACGCCGGTGACTCTGCCACCCGTCTGTTTCGCGCGGATGAACCGCCGTCGGACCCCGGCTGTGCTTCGGATGCAGGACATCACGCTCGACGGCCGCCCGGGCGTCCGGCACCGACTCCGGCTGGCCGCCGCGGGCTGAGTCAGCAGGCCGCCCAGGGAACGCGGCAGACGTGGGGCGCGGGAAGCGCGCCGCCTTGCCCCAAAGCGACCCCTTAAGCGGCATGATCAGGACAAGTTCGGGGTGGAATCAGCCCTGCCGCCCTTCGCATCCGCCTCACGCGTCTCAAGCGTGCTCTCGTAAAGCCGCATGCAGATAAGGCATGCACCATCCCACTGAGAGGGACCAGAGCATGCGAAGGAGTCTTGCCGCTCTCGCAAAGTCTCACCACGGCGTTAGCGACACTCAGCCGGCCCTGTCTACACCAAGATCCCAGTTTGCTCGACGGTGACAGCCAAGATGTCCGACTTCATCTACTACCGGTCACAGTATGTCTTCCCCTGCAACTAAACGACGCCGGGCAAGGCCCCGGAAACAATCGGTCCTGTGGATCACGATCACTGCGGTTGCGGTGGTGACCGCACTCGCTGCCACGTTGGTGCTCCTTGCCGGTTCCGGCCCCGAACGTGAAGCTGTGGGCCAACCGGATGCATCCCCCGCCGCCACGGCCCCCAGCGCCACCCCTCCCCGAACTGAGGCGACACTGTCACCTCAGCCGTCCACATCCACGCCACAGCCCGCAAAACCGCCACAGAGTCCTCAGACGCAGCAGGCTCAAGCCCAGAAACAGGACGAGATAAGCAGGCAACGGGCGGAGGCCGAGGCAGTACCCGATGCGATTCCGATCACCCCGGCTCCTCGCGAATCGGGCCCGGTCGAAGGCAGTGAGGACTTCGGCAAGGCAGTGCTCACCGACGGCGACCTGACGGTTTACCAGCCCAGGGCTCGCGCGTCCTCGACAGTGCTGCCGATGAAAGTCACCAACAGCGGCACAGAGTGGGCTGCTTACGACATCGCCGTCCGCATCACGGGGCCTGACGGCTTCGACGAGATCGTGACTCTCAACAACGGCGAACCCTTCGGAGTGTTCCCCGGAACATCGTGGCCGTCCGAAGTAACCGTCGACAGCGACGGCAAGCCGCTTCCGAAGGAACCGGCGATATCCATCGTCAAGAACAACAGACAGGAGCGACGGAGCTGGGTTCACCCGTGAGGTCGTTCGGCCTTGCAGGTTAGGGCTGCTGGAATCCCCAGGCAGACGAGATCACGGTAGAAGTTCAGGCTCCTTGAAGTACGGACCCGAACAGTTCAAGCCGAGGACGAGTGTGAAGTTACCGAGAGATCGCATGCGTTCGCCGGTCACCGTCGTCCTGGCCACCGCGCTCGCGATACCCCTGTCCATGCCCGCGCAGGCGGCGGATCCGCAGCCGCCGAATGGGGCCGCGCAGTTTCACTTCCGCCCGGCGCTCGGCGCGCCGACTCCGGCTGACCGCCGCGGGCTGAGTCAGCAGGCCGCCCAGGGGACGCGGCACGCGCGGCACGCGTCCCCTTCGGGGCACAGGGCCAGAAGGACGCCCTTGCGCAGGGAGCGCCAGACGCGCAGGGAGCAGGTGAAGCTCAGCCGCAACTCGACCGGTCTGCGGGCACCCGGGTCCTGGCCGGGCTGCTCGTACGCCCACTGCTCGGCGAGGTAGTCGCAGCTGTCGTCGTCCGGCGGGACGGGCGTCTCGGACCAGCGGATGACGCGGGCGTGGCGGGCGCGCGCCACGGACTTGACGGACTCTCTGACCCAGGCCATACCGTCCTCGTCCGCATACAGCTCAAGCAGGAGCTTCCGTTTCCTCATCCGGCACACCGTAGGCGTCCTGGACACTGCCCGTACACCCAAATTTGTACGGGTGCTGTCCAGCCAAGCCCTCGTGTGGACTCCGAACGCGAGCGGGGCGGGACCGCCGCTCGCAGCTCTTTGGTCAGCAGCTAATAAATGCGCTTCCTGACTCCTTGTAGACGGTCCGGCCGGTCGAACGGTCCTTCACCATTCCCAGCGAGTGGTACAGGCCAGACTTGGTGCAGTCGATGCTCACCGGAATCGCACCACCGGTTACGATCGACGGTGGATACCTGCATTCGCCTTTCACCGGAACCCAGCCCGGAGCGGGGAAAGGCACCCAGACCTCCAGCCAGACGCAGACCTTCGATGCGTTCGAGTAGCCCACCTTCCCGTAGATCTTCCCGCGGGACTTAGTGGGCAGATACGGGCGGGGTTCGTTCGTGGCCATGGCGATGGCGTCCGTTTCGGCAACCGCGCCCTTGTCCGACGCGGCAGCGGTTCCCGTACTGAGGAACGAGGCCGTGAGCCCGGCGGCCATGAGGACTGCGAACGATTTCCGACAGTTCATGTGAACCTTTCGTACGGAGGGTGTCAGGGGCGTTTCCTCCGACCCTTATGGGACGGATGGCATAGCGCCCCAGGCGCTTCTTGCGTCTTCGGCTGCCCATGCGCAGCCCGTGGCGGAGAAGTTAGCGAGCAGGAAATCAAGCGAGAAGGGTCAGCGTGCACAGCGACCGGGGGCGACGGTCTCGTTCTGCACACTGACGGCCCGACAGCACCGGGAGGGCGCGCGGCCGGACACGGCCCGTACACCGAATCTGCACGGGAGAGAGGTGGGTCGGATTCCCTAGCCCACCACAACCGAAACACAACAAAAGGGATTCCAGCCCCACGATTGGCTGAGATTCTTCTCGGATTTGAAAACAGTGATCCTTTAGCGTCCCAACAGGAAGCACCCAAAACGCGAAGGAATCCAAGGTGACGTTTCGTTCGAAGGTGGCAGCGCTCGCATCATGCGCGGCCCTGTTGATGTCAGCGGCAGGAACGGCAGCCGCCACTTCTCCCGACCCCGCTCCGGCACGAGCTCAGTACCAGACGTGCGGGCAAACCACCAACGGGACCCTTTGTCTCCACTCACCGGACTTTTCAAAGACGGGGGATTACACGACTGAGTACTGCCGCCACAGAGGTAAAGGAAGCATCACCGTACGCTTCGGCTACCAGATAAGAGGCAGCGACTATGTGTGGGATGGATACGACTACCAGTTCGTATCCGCAGGCTACTGCGCAGCCTTCACGAGGACCCTCAACAGCGTAAAGTCGGGAGGCCAGATACGTGGCATCATGAAGTCCGACGGGAAAGTCTACGTAACGAAGTGGAAGGGTCTCTAACCGTCAGCTGCTTCATCTGAGGACGTCCACATGCTGCTTACCGCTGCCCATATGCCCCTTTACGCCATGCTAGCCATGCTGCTTTTGCTTGCGATATTCACCGCAGTAGGCCACTGGGTGGCCGTGGCGCGCCCGGATGGCGTTCGCCGGGTGACGTGGGTCGCAGGGGCCATGTGGCTGATCAGCGTGCTTGCCGTCACGCTCACGGGCGTTGGGCCGGACGTTGGCCAGGCCTCCCCTTGGTTCTCCGACGGCATCGCCACCCTCTCCGCCCCCGCCTCACAAGCGTCGGAGACGGAGAAGCAGATGGTGCTGATGCAGTGGATGCTCAACGCTCTGCTCTTCACTCCCCTGGCCCCCGTTCTGTCGTTGGCACGGAAACGCCCCATCGCCGCTTGGCGGATGATGGCCGCAGCGCTGGCCATCTCGGTGGGCGTGGAGACGCTTCAGTGGGTACTCGCTGCCTCACGCGTGCCGGACGCGGAGGACGTGGTGTGCAATGTGCTTGGCGCGGCTGTCGGGATTGTCCTGGTGGCGGCCGTGCGCCGTGTGGTTGCCACCTACCGACGACCACGGCACGCAAGCACCACCCGCTGACAGGCGCGCGGTGTGCATGTTGCTGACGCCGCGCTCACCGTCCGGCCCGCACGTGAGGCGGCCCATCGGCTCAACTGGTCCCGCTGGCGACGCCGCCACCAGGCCCGCTCCCAAGCCAGCCGCTACCAGCGACAAGCTACAGCTGGAGTACCAGGCATGCCGGACACGGCCCGTACACCGAATTCACTTATCGGCTGAAGATCTCGGAGTTGGGTACAAAGCGGGACCTGTCCTGCGGGTCTGTGATGTCGTCGAGGTCCGTGAAGTAGATCGACCTCGACGTGCCTGCCACCACATCGAGGAGAAACCGGCTGCACAAGGCCGGATGAGCCTCCCAGAGGGGGCCGCGGCCCTCGTTGAGGAGGACGGTCCACTCTTCCGGTTCGAGGCCGGGTCGGACCAGCCAGTAGAGGAAGTGGCCAGAACCTTCCACGTACCCCCAGGGCACCAGCCGGACGTTGTCTTGCTCAAGTTCAGACGGCTTGGCCTCGCCCGCGCTCCAGAGTTCGGCGAGGATCTCCTCCCGCTCCGCAGCCTGGGCGACGAGGTCGTACATCTCATCTGGGCAACCCGGCTCCAGCAGCCGGATCGTCCCCGCGAAGAGGCCGCCTCCGTACATCTGGACGAGACGCCTGTAGTCGGCCGGCAAGGCGGTGCCCAGCGCCTCCTCGACGCCTGCCCACTCCACGGTTCGGCCGCCGACGGCAGGTGGCGGACAGAGGCGTGCCAGCGGCTCGGTGTGGCGCAGGCTCCGGGCCGTCCTGATGTCGCCGGGCAGGGCGCTGAGCCGTGGCGGGGTCCTGGAGGCGTCCAGCACTGCCGCGCGCATGCGGTCGCCGACCGCGGCGCGGGGCGCATCCGACCACCACGAAGGGTGTTTGACCTGGTCGATGAACCCGTCGCGCCCTTCTATGTCGACCACCGCCCCAACGGAGGCCACGGCCTTGACCACTACGTCGTGCTCCTGGTGATCGGCAAGCATGGGGTCCACCCTGTCACCGCGTAACCCGTACGCCGAATTTGTACGGGTGGTGTCCGGTCGAGCACCGTGTGTACGGGGAAGGGGGGTTGCCATGCACGGGAAGCGAAATGGCAACAGGCCCAAGAGGATCACCTCTTGGCATCTGATCGGGGCTCAGCTCGCGGTGTTCCGGGCTGCGGCGAAGATGACGCAGGGCGGGTTGGCGAATCTGCTGGGGGTGAGTGAGGAGACGGTCGCGTCGATCGAGCAGGGGCGCAGGCCGCTGAAGATGGACCTGGCGGTCAAGCTGGACCATCTGCTGGACACGAAGCAGGCGTTGCAGACGGCGGTGGAGAAGGTGCCGACCCGGGAGAAGTTCCCGGCCATCGCCCAGGACTTGGTAGATCATGAGCGGGAGGCGCTGACGCTCCTCTCGTACCAGAGCCAGGCCGTACCAGGGCTCCTTCAGACAGAGGAGTACGCACGAGCGGTGTTCGCGTCACTCTACCCACCGCTAGAGCAGGACGAGTTGGAGCAGTGGGTCGTAGGACGCTTGGACAGGCAGAAGGTCCTCACTCGTAAACCACCGTTGATGGCCAACTTCATCATGGAGGAGTCCGTCCTGCACCGGCCGATCGGCGGGCCGGAGGTATTGCGTCGGCAGATCAAGCATCTCCGCGACTGTGCCGAAATGCCTTCCCTCGGTCTTCAGGTCATGCCGACGCAACGTGAGGAACATGCCGGGCTGGACGGGTCGATGGTGCTGCTGGAGACGCCCGACCACGATCTTCTGGCCTATGTCGAGGGGCAGTCAGTGAGCTTCATCCACGATGACCTGGACAAGGTGAGTGTCCTCCATCAGAAGTATGGGATGCTGCGTTCGCAGGCCCTCTCCCCCAAGGAGAGCATGCGTCTGCTGGACGAGCTGCTGGGAGAATGATGAACCGCGACGCACGCACCCGCCCTCTCATAGCCCTTGACTGGTTCAAGTCCAGCTACAGCGGCAGCCAAGGCGGCGACTGCGTCGAAGTGGCCTATGAGTGGCGCAAGTCCAGCTACAGCGGCAGTGAGGGCGGCAACTGCGTCGAGGTTGCCGCCCACCCCGGCGCCGTTCACGTCCGGGACTCCAAGAACCCCGGCGGCCCCGTCCTCACCGTCTCCCCCGCCGCCTGGGTCTCCGCCGTCCGCGGAGTCGTCGTCCGTTGATCGAGGTCGGGGGCGAGGACGAGAAGCTCGATGCGCGGCTCAGCGATGAGCTGGACGCGTTCAACCGCCTCTTCAAGCAGCTCTGACCGGCTCGGTCAGAGAGAGACGTCAGAAACCGCCGCCCGCGTCGAAGCCGCCGAAGCCGCCTCCGCCGAAGTCTCCGCCGCCGCCCCAGTCGCCTCCACCGCCGAAGTCACCGGAGTCGAAGTCCGCGCCGGAGTAGTCGCCGCCGGTGAACTCGCCGCCGCCGTACTCGGCGGCATACGCGGGGGTGGCGAGCATATGGCCGAGCATGGTGCCCATCAGCAGGCCGGGAAGCAGCCCGCCGCCGAAGTAGCCGCCGGCCCAGGGGCCGTACGCCGGGCCCGCCTCCCAGTACGGGCGGCGGCCGGATTCGGTCTCGACCGTGCGGGCCATGGGCTCCTGCCCGTCTTCCAGACGGGCTGCGTCCGCCGCGCAGACGGGGATCTGTCGCGGGGAGCCGCCTGCCGGGCTCCACATGGCGTCCGCGGCCGCCGGGCCGTGACGGGGGTCGAAGAAGCAGGGCGGACGGCGGTCCGGGATCGACTCGCCCGTCCGCCGGGCGTCCAGGACCGCGAGCGAGTAGCGGCCGTCTTCGAGCTCCTGGGTGACCGCCTTGACGTCGTGCGGGCGCTCGGCCGCGCCCATCAGCGACTTGGCCTTGTCATACGAGTCGAGTGCGCGCTCGTAGTCGGAGCGCATCGCGTCGTCCGCGCCCTTCTCGGAGGGGTGGAAGTCCAGCCGGTCGAGCTCCTCGCCGTACGAGGTGATGTCCTCGTCCACGACGACCCGCAGCTTCTCCAGGGCCGCCCGCTCCTCCTCCGCCTTGCGGCGGCGGTTGCGGCGCACGATCGCGTACGCGCCCGCGCCGCCTGCCGCGGCGACCGTGCCGAGCACGATCAGCGAGGTGCCGCTCGGGCCCTCGGGGGCGCCGCCCGTGCCGTCCCAGCCGGCGGGTGCGGTGCCGCGAACCTGCGGCAGGGCCTGGTCGACGAAGTTGTTGAGCTGGGTGACGGCGTCGGCGCCCGGCGGGGTCTTGACCGCGGTCACCAGGTTCCGTACGGCGTCGTTGGACATCACGCTGCTGTCCGCGCCCGCGTTGAAGCCGTCGCCGAGGCGGATGGCGTACAGGCCGGTGATTCCGGTCTGGGTGCGGAGATCGCGCAGGACGGTGTCCTCGGGGAACTCCTCGCCCTCCGGCAGGACGGCCACGAAGACGGGCTTGTCCGCGTCGAGGATCTTCTCCGCCAGTGCGTCCGCCTCAGCGGTGGACAGCTGGTCGGATGCGCGTGGGTCCACATAGACCGGGCCCTGCTTCAGGGCGTCGGCCGCATCGGGGATTCCCTGGGCTCGCGCTCCGGCGCCGGCGGCCAGGACGAGCAGCACGGAGAGCGCCAGCGCCGCGAGGGCCGACAGGAGTGAAAACGGCCTCGTCTTCATACATCGACGCTACCTGAAGCGGGGCGTAAGTGACGAGGACGGATGCCAGGGACATGCGACCTGTGCCGCCGCTCCGGAGAGCGGCGGCACAGCGTCGTCATCCGGCCGGCCCGGCACCGTCACTCGGCCGGCCCGGCACCGTCGTCCGGTCGGCCCGGCACCGTCGTCCGGCCGGCCCGGCACCGTCGTCCGGTCGGCCCGGCACCGTCGCCCGGTCGGCCCGGCGTCGTCGTCCGGCCGACTCGACACCGTCACTCGGCCGGCTCGACACCCGCCCTGAGCAGGCCGTATGTATAGGCGTCCTCCAGCGCCTGCCAGGACGCCGCGATCACGTTGTCGGCCACGCCGACCGTGGACCACTCGCCGGCGCCGTCGCCCGTGGTGATCAGTACGCGGGTGGTGGACTCGGTGCCATGGCGGCCTTCGAGGATGCGGACCTTGTAGTCGATCAGCTCCAGCTTGGCGAGTTGCGGGTAGAACCTCTCCAGGCCGACGCGCATGGCGCGGTCGAGGGCGTTGACGGGGCCGTTGCCCTCGGCAGTGGCGACGATGCGTTCACCCTTGGCCCAGAGTTTGACGGTGGCCTCGTTGGCGTGGGTGCCGTCGGGGCGGTCCTCGACGATCGCGCGCCAGGACTCCGTACGGAAGTACCGGCGTGCCCGGCCCTCCACCTCCTCCCGGAGCAGCAGCTCGAAGGAGGCGTCGGCGGCCTCGTAGGTGTAGCCCCTGAGTTCGCGCTCCTTGACCCGCTCGACGACGCGGCCGACGAGTTCGCGGTCGTCGCCGAGGTCGACGCCGAGTTCCCTGCCCTTGAGCTCCACGGAGGCGCGGCCGGCCATGTCGGAGACGAGCATCCGCATGGTGTTGCCGACCAGCTCGGGGTCGATGTGCTGGTAGAGGTCGGGGTCGACCTTGATCGCGGAGGCGTGGAGGCCGGCCTTGTGGGCGAAGGCGGAGAGGCCGACGTACGGCTGGTGGGTGGAGGGGGTGAGGTTGACGACCTCGGCGATGGCGTGCGAGATGCGGGTCATCTCGGCGAGGGCGCCCTCGGGCAGGACGCGCTTGCCGTACTTCAGCTCCAGCGCGGCGACGACGGGGAAGAGGTTGGCGTTGCCGACGCGCTCGCCGTATCCGTTGGCGGTGCACTGGACGTGGGTCGCGCCCGCGTCGACGGCGGCGAGGGTGTTGGCGACGGCGCAGCCGGTGTCGTCCTGGGCGTGGATGCCGAGGCGCGCGCCGGTGTCGGCGAGGACGGTGGCGACGACGGCCTGGACCTGGGCGGGAAGCATTCCGCCGTTGGTGTCGCAGAGGATCACCACGTCCGCGCCCGCCTCGGCGGCGGTGCGCACGACGGACTTGGCGTAGGCGGGGTTGGCGCGGTAGCCGTCGAAGAAGTGCTCGCAGTCGACGAACACCCGGCGGCCCTGTTCGCGCAGGTAGGAGACGGTGTCGCGGACCATCTCCAGGTTCTCGTCGAGGGTGGTGCGCAGAGCGAGCTCGACATGGCGGTCATGGGATTTGGCGACCAGGGTGATGACCGGTGCACCGGATGCGAGCAGCGCCTTGACCTGCGGGTCCTCGGCGGCGGCAGCGCCCGGGCGGCGGGTGGCGCCGAAGGCGACGAGCTGGGCGTGCTTGAAGTCGATCTCCTGCTGGGCGCGGGCGAAGAACTCCGTGTCCCGGGGGTTGGCGCCCGGCCAGCCGCCCTCGATGAAGCCCACGCCGAACTCGTCGAGGTGCCGCGCGATGGTCAGCTTGTCGGCGACGGTCAGATTGATGCCTTCGCGCTGTGCGCCGTCGCGCAGCGTCGTGTCGAAGACATGAAAACTGTCGTCGGCGGGCTTGGCTTCACTGGTGGACATGGGTCTGACTCCTGTCGGATGTGGCTTCCGGAATTCCGGGATCCACTTGCCCCCATCATCGCGCGCGTCTCGCCATGGCCGGGGTGGGGCCCAACAACGAAAAAACCTCTCGCGGGTGCGAGAGGTCTGCGCGCGGGTCTGGGGCACGGTGCCGCATTGCCGCGAGGGGGTACTGCCGCGGTTCAGCGGTCACTGCGGACCGGCGCGCTGCTGCCGATAATCATGCCGAGAGCAAGCACGGTGGCAGTTTGCCACAGATGGGACGTACCTGGACGTGTGTCTCACGTAGTGAACAGCGTGTCCGCAAGGAACTCCCGGACGTGGGCGAGCGCCTGCTCACGGCCCGTGCCCGGTATGCCGACCGCCACATGGACGCTGAAGCCGTCCAGCAGGGCGCGCAGCCTGGTGGCGTACCGGTCGGGGTCCACGGGACGGAACTCTCCGCGCGAGACCCCTTCGGCGAGCAGCGCCACCAGGTCGCGGTGCCAGACGCCCTCGATGGCCGCCTGGCGGGCGCGGGCGTCCGCGTCGGCGTCCTGCGAGCGGTTCCAGACCTCCAGCCACAGCGTCCAGTGGGGGTCGCGGTGGCCCTCGGGGACGTAGAGGTCCACATATGCGGACAGTCGCTCGGCCGCCGGGGCCTGCCGGGACAGCAGCGCGCTGCGCTCCGCGCCGAGGCGGCCCTCGCTCCACTCCAGGGTCTGCAGCAGCAGTTCGTCCTTGGTGCCGAAGTAGTAGAGCAGATGGCCGCTGCTCATCCCGACCTCGCGGCCGAGGCCCGCCATGGTCAGTCCGTCGAGTCCGCGCTCCGCGATGGTGGCCATGGCGGCGGCGAGCACGGACTCCCGGGGCGGCGCGACATTGCGCCGGCGGTGAGTGGGAGCAGGGGTCATTCGGTCACCGCTGCGGTGCCGGGGAACACGTTCACCCGTATGTTCTACCTGATCGAGCGGGTGCTCGCGGCGGGTCCCGGCGGGTCGTCAGACCTTCGGCTGCTGCTGGGTGATGCAGTGGATGCCGCCGCCGCCCGCGAAGATCGTGCGGGCGTCGACCAGTGTGACCGTGCGGTCCGGGTAGAGGCGGCGGAAGGTGTCGGCCGCGATCTCGTCGCGCGGGTCGTCGAAGGCGCACAGCACGACGCCGCCGTTGCACACGTAGTGGTTGATGTAGGAGTAGTCGACCCACTCGCCGTCCTCCTCGACGACGGTCGGGGCCGGGATCTCGACCACCTCGACGGCGCGGCCCCGTGCGTCGGTCCGGGACTTCAGGAAGGCGACGTTCTCCCGACAGATCTCATGGTCGGGGTGGGACGGGTCGGGCTGGGTGTGGGCGACTATCACACCCGGCCCCGCGAAGGCGGCGACGATGTCGACATGGCCGAGGGTGCCGAAGTCATGCGGGGGGTAGTCGGCGGTCAGTCCGCGCTTGAGCCAGATCGCCTTGGTCGTGCCGAGTTGGGCGTGGATCTCGGTCTCGACCTGCTCCTTGGTCCAGCCCGGGTTCCGCTCCGGGCCGAGTTGGACGGTCTCCGTCAGCAGGACCGTGCCCTCGCCGTCGACATGGATGCCGCCGCCCTCGTTGACCAGCGCGGAGCTGTGGACGGAGACGCCCGCGAGGTCGGCGACCACGCGGGCGATCTTGGAGTCGTGCTCCCAGCTGGCCCACTCCTGGGCGCCCCAGCCGTTGAACACCCAGTCCACGGCCGCCAGGCGGGTGCCGTCGGAGACGAAGGTGGGGCCGATGTCGCGCATCCAGGCGTCGTCCAGCTCACGCTCGACGATGTCGACGTCCGGGCCGAGGAGGGTGCGTGCGTGTTCCGCCTGGCCGGGGCCGACGACCATCGTGACCGGCTCGAAGCGGCGTACGGCGCGGGCGACCGAGGCCCAGGCGCGGCGGGACTCGGCGAGGTCGTCGCCGGAGAAGGTGACGTTCGGGCCGGGCCAGGCCATCCAGGTGCGCTCGTGGGGCGCCCACTCGGGCGGCATACGGAAGGACATCAGCTGGGTTCCTAGAGGAAGTAGAGGCGGTTGAGAGAGATGGAGTCGGCGGGGCCGGAGCGCACGGGGTCGCCGTCGAGGGTGACCAGTCCGGTGCGGCCGTCGACGCGGACGTGCCCGATGCGGGAGTTGAGGCGCAGGTCGGCGGGGCCGATCCCGCGGGTGCCGCGGACGGCGACCCGGCGGCGACGCGTGGGCATCCGGTCCGCGCCCAGGTCCACGGCGGCCTGCGCGACGAACGCGACGCTGATGTCGGCGGGGGTCGCGCCGTGCGCTCCGAACTGCGGCCCCAGGACAAGGGGTTCGCAGGTGTCGGTGGCGGCGTTCGGATCGCCCGTCACCCCGTACGCGGGGAAGCCGGACTTCAGCACGAGCTGCGGCTTCGCGCCGAAGTACTGCGGCTTCCACAGCACGATGTCGGCCAGCTTCCCGACCTCGATGGAGCCGATCTCATGGGCGAGGCCGTGTGCGATGGCCGGGTTGATCGTCAGCTTGGCGACATAGCGCAGCACACGCGCGTTGTCGTCGTGCGTGCCGTCGCCCTCCAGCGGGCCGAGCTCCGCCTTCATCTTCCCCGCCATCGCGAAGGTGCGGCGCACCGTCTCGCCGGCCCGACCCATGCCCTGGGCGTCGGAGGAGGTGATGCCGATGGCCCCGAGGTCGTGCAGCACGTCCTCCGCGCCCATGGTTCCGGCGCGGATGCGGTCGCGGGCCATGGCGGCGTCGCCGGGCAGGTCGGTCTTGAGGTCGTGTACGGACACGATCATCCCGTAGTGCTCGGCGACCGCATCCCGGCCGAAGGGCAGGGTGGGGTTGGTGGAGGAGCCGATGACGTTCTCCACGCCCGCCATCTTGAGCACGTTGGGGACGTGTCCCCCGCCGCAGCCCTCGATGTGGAAGGCGTGGACGGTACGGCCGTCGAGGACCCGCAGGGTGTCCTCGACCGACAGGCACTCGTTGAGGCCGTCGCTGTGCAGGGCGACCTGGACGTCGTGCTCCTCGGCGACCCGCAGGGCGGTGTCCAGGGCGCGGGTGTGCGCGCCCATGTCCTCGTGGACCTTGAAGCCGGACGCGCCGCCCTCGGCGAGGGCCTCGACGAGCGGCGCCGGGTCGGACGACGACCCGCGGCCGAGGAAGCCGATGTTGACGGGCCAGGCGTCGAAGGCGTTGAAGGCGTGGCGCAGCGCCCAGGGGGAGTTGACGCCGACGCCCCAGACCGGGCCGAACTCCTGGCCGATGACCGTGGTCACGCCGGAGGCGAGCGAGGCCTCCATGATGCGCGGCGAGAGCAGATGGACATGGGTGTCCACCGCACCCGCCGTGGCGATCAGGCCCTCGCCGGGGACGATGCCGGTGCCGGTGCCGACGACGACGTCCACGCCGTCGAGGGTGTCGGGGTTTCCGGCCCGGCCGACGGCGGCGATCCGCCCGTCGCGGATGCCGATGGAGACCTTGCGGACGCCCTGGACGGCGTCGATGACCAGCACATTGCTGATCACGATGTCGCAGGTGTCGCGTACGGCGGCGGCCTTGAGGTGCAGTCCGTCGCGTGCGGTCTTGCCGAAGCCGGCGAGGAACTCCTCGCCGGGCTTCTGGGCGTCGGACTCGACGCGGACGACAAGGCCGGAGTCCCCGAGGACGACGCGGTCGCCGGCGCGGGGGCCGTGGACGGCGGCGTACTCGTACGGGTCGATGCCGGTCATCGCGGTCCTCCCCCGGGGTGATCGGGGCAGGGCCCGGCTGCCGCGGAGCGCCCGGGCGCGGTCGGGTCGTCGGCTTCGGCGTCGGCGTCGGCTTCGGGTGACGGCCGGCTGTCACCCCTGTGGTCCGGTGCAGACGGGCCGCGCCCGTCAGAGCCGGGGGCCGCAGCCGGGGCGGACCCGTGGTCGGCGGTGGAGGCCGCCGAGCCGCTCGCACCCTCGCCGGGCACCGGGCCGCCGGCCGAATCGGCGGCCGCGTGCTCACCGGGGGCGTTCTGCGCGGCGGGGCCGCGAACACCGGGAGCGGGTGCACCAGGGGCGCGTGCACCGGGGGCTTCCGGGCCTGCGGCGCTCGCACCGAGGTAGCCGCAGGCCGCTGCTCTGCGCAGGGCCTCCTCCTTCGCTCCGGGCGCGTCGAGGGGGCCGTCGACGAGGCCCGCGAAGCCGATCGCGACGCGGTCGCCGCCGATGGGCACAAGACCGATCTCGGATGTGCCGCCCGGGTCGAAGCGGGCGGAGGAGCCGGCGGGCACGCACAGCCTCATGCCGTAGGCCGCGGCGCGGTCGAAGTCGAGGCGGGGGTTCGCCTCGAAGAAGTGGAAGTGCGAGGTCACGCTGATGGGCACGGCGGCGGTGTTCCGCACGGTCAGCCGCAGTGCGGGCTGCTGCTCGGGGTGAGGCGGGGCGGGCAGCACGGCCCCGGGCGCGGCGGCGCCGAGACCCGCGGCACCGCCCGCAGCGTCACCGGGACCCGCGGCGGCGCCGAGGGGGGTGGAGACGACGGCGAGCCGGGAACCGTCGTCGAATACGGCCTCCACATGCACCTCGGTGACCACGTCCGCCACACCGGGCAGCACATCGTCGGGCCCGAGCACACTGCGGGCCGCCTCGATCGCCTCGGCGAGCCGCAGACCGTCGCGGGCCGCCTCGCAGACGGTGTCCGCGATCAGGGCGGTCGCCTCGGGGACGTTGAGCCTCAGGCCGCGGGCCCGGCGGGCTCTGGCCAGCTCCGCGGCGGTGAAGATCAGGAGCCGGTCGCGCTCCGTCGGGGTCAATCGCACCTCACCACACCTCCTTGTTTGAGCGCTACTCTAACCACCGGAGTCTTATCAAGCCAGGCACTGACTCTGAAATCCGAGACAGGGATGAGACGTATTGAGCGCCACTCAAACAGCGTCGAGCGTTAGGGGGCCCAGCCAAAGTGACCCACAAAGCCGCCACGGGATGATCTTGGTGAATTAGCGGTGCAGCTCGGCCGGGGCCGCGCGCCGACACCGGCCGCGGCCCCTGGGCAGTGCAGGGTGATCGGGCTTAGTCGATGTTGGTGTCTGTCTCCGGAGCCTTTCGGGCGTTGTTCCTGAGGTTGGCGAAGGGCAGAGCCCCTCCGTGGAGTTCTTTGAACTCGTCGATCAGATCCTGCTCAGCCTCACCCGCGTCGCCCTCGGTCGTCGGCCGCCAGGCGACGACCAGTGCGTCCGAGTCGGCCAGCTGCCAGATGTAGCGACCGCCCCAATGGCCAGCCAGCAGACCAGAGCCGTGGCGGCGGTAGTCGGCAAGCCGCTGATTCAGTCCGTCCTGACCCGCGGCCTTGCCGATGTACACGACCGTTGCCCCGTCCACCCAGGCATCGCTGAGCTTGTCGGCGGTCACGGATGGGTCGCGACCTTTGAGGTGTCCGGCAGGGCTGGTGGGGAGGAACAACGGGGGCGAGGTGTCCGTGCGGATCACCACGTAGATTCCGTGCCCGGTGGGGACGTTGCTGTCGGGCAGTTCACGGAACGGCACGAAGCCGCGGAAGCCGCGTGCGGTCAGGGTCCTCTGCGTCAGCTCTGGTGTCGGGCTCATACCAGGCATCGTGTCAGGCACATCTGACAGCCCTCGACCCAGTTCTCGTATAGCTACGGCCCGGGTGGCATGTCGCTCTCTGTGACGCTCAGGACTTCCCACCGACCCGACAGCAGAGCTGCCCGCAGCCTCCGTCGAACCCTTCGCTACTGGTCCTCCGGCATCTGTGGGCAGGGGCGATCAAGCAGTCTGCAGTGTCAGACGTACCCGGTAAGGTCCCCGCGATGCTGAGAGCCAGCGTGGGAGGAAGCATGGCGAGACGAATGCAAGACGAGGCGTTCCGGATAGAGCAGGAGCAGGGGCGCTACGCCCCTCACGTACGTCCGATCAATGAGATGGTCGACGCCTTGCGCGACCGGGACGGGCGTGGCTGGATGCCGCACGTCGCCCCCTGGCACGGGGGAGTGGAGGCGCGCGCCCTGTCGATCCTGCGGGACCCGGGCCCCAAGACGCAGGAGGGTGTCGGCTCCGGATTTCTGTGCGTGGAGAACGACGATCCGACAGCGGAGCTTCAGGTCCAGCTCTTCGAGGAGGCGGGGATCGCGCCGCGAGATGTCACTCCCTGGAACGCCTACCCCTGGTACATCAACCGCTCCCCGAAGGCGGCCGAGCTTCAGGCCGGCGTCGAGGTCCTGAAGCAGCTGCTGGGGTTGATGCCGAAGGTCGAGGTCGTGCTTCTCCAGGGCAGCGAAGCCCAGGACGCGTGGCGCCGCCTGCTCAAGACGCACCCGGGAGTTGTCCGTGACCGGAGTTTGAAGGTGGTCAGCACCTACCACCCGGGACGGCAGGCTCTCTTCGTGCGAGACCCGGATGAACGCGCCCGCCGCGCACAGCACAGAGTCGACTCCTGTCAGACCGTCGGTGACGTGCTCCGTGGGGTGGGCGGGCAGCTGTAGAGCTCGGCCGTTTGCCTCCGCGCCATCCAGTACACGGAGATCCGAGTGGTACCGCAGCAGCTGGACGGTGCGGATCACCCCTGGAGGGGTGGGGAAACGACACGGCCCGGCCCCGTGAGGGGCCGGGCCGAGGGGCGCGGGGCGCCGGGGCGCCGGGGCGTCAGCCCAGGGGGTGCATCCAGGCGTGGGGGTCGGGGGCCGTGCCCGTCTGGATGGCGAGGAGGGACTCGCGCAGGCGCATCGTGACCTCGCCCGGCTCGCCGCCGGACTGGGTCCACTCGCCGGAGGCGCACTTCACCCGGCCGACGGGGGTGATCACCGCGGCCGTGCCGCAGGCGAAGACCTCCTTGAGCGTGCCGTTCTCGGTGTCACGCCGCCAGTCGTCGATGGAGACGCGGCCCTCCTGAGGCTGGTGGCCGAGGTCCTTCGCCAGCTTCAGCAGCGAGTCGCGGGTGATGCCCGCCAGCAGGGAGCCCGTCAGCTCGGGGGTGACGATGCGGTCCTCGTACACGAAGTACAGGTTCATCCCGCCGAGTTCCTCGACCCACTTGTGCTCCAGCGCGTCGAGGTAGGCGACCTGGTCGCAGCCGTGCGCGGCCGCCTCCGCCTGGGCGAGCAGCGAGGCCGCGTAGTTGCCGCCGGTCTTCGCGGCGCCGATGCCGCCGGGGACGGCGCGCACCCGGTCCTCGGAGAGCCAGATGGAGACCGGCTTGACGCCGCCGGGGAAGTACGCGCCGGCGGGCGACGCGATCACGATGAAGAGGTACTCGTTCGCCGGCTTCACCCCGAGGCCGACCTCGGTCGCGATCATGAAGGGGCGCAGATACAGCGAGGCTTCGCCGCCGTGCGCCGGGACCCATGCCTTGTCCTGCTGGACCAGCGCGTCGCACGCGGCGATGAAGGTCTCGACGGGGAGCTCCGGCATGGCCAGCCGCGCGGCCGACCGCTGGAAGCGCTCGGCGTTGGCCTCGGGGCGGAACACCGCGACCGAGCCGTCCGGCTGCCGGTAGGCCTTCAGGCCCTCGAAGATCTCCTGCGCGTAGTGCAGCGTCATGTTCGCGGGGTCGAGCGAGAGCGGCGCGTACGGAACGAGCTCCGCATCGTGCCAGCCGCGACCCTCCGTCCACTTGATCGTCACCATGTGGTCGGTGAAGTGGCGGCCGAATCCGGGATTGGCCAGGATCGCCTCACGCTCCGCGTCGGACAGCGGATGCGCGGATGGCTTGAGCTCGATCGTGGTCGTCGTCATGAGTGCAGTCCTTCACCGTTTGGTTGTGTTGGACCGCGCTTCACGCCACCGCAGTTTGCTAGGACGTCCGAGCTTTCCCGCAGACACACGGCCCGGTTCCGATTATCGCTCGGGGTGAACACGGCGTGAATGCGGCCCAGGGATTGATGGTGACACCCGGAGGCCGCACAGGAGAAGCCGCCGGGTGCGGTTGCGACCCGGCGGCTGGGGTGGTATCAGGCGCGGGTCAGCTCGCTACGCGTACCGCGAGCGCGTCGCCGATCTGGTCCGTCGTACGGGGCCGGTCGGCCGTCCGCTCGGCGAGATCGGCCGCCACGGCCGTCTCGACTCGCGCCGCCTCCGCCTCGTAGCCGAGGTGGCGCAGCAGCAGCGCGACGGAGAGCACCGTGGCGGTGGGGTCGGCCTTGCCCTGGCCCGCGATGTCGGGTGCGGAGCCGTGGACGGGCTCGAACATGGACGGGAACTCGCCCGTCGGGTTGACGTTGCCGGAGGCGGCCAGGCCGATGCCGCCGGTGACGGCGGCGGCGAGGTCGGTGAGGATGTCGCCGAAGAGGTTGTCGGTGACGATGACGTCGAAGCGCTCCGGCTGGGTGACGAAGAAGATCGTCGCCGCGTCGACATGCAGATAGTCGGTGGTGACCTCGGGGTACTCCCGGCCGACCGTGTCGAAGATCTTCTTCCACATGTGGCCGGCGTAGACGAGGACGTTGTTCTTGTGCACCAGCGTCAGCTTCTTGCGCGGTCGGGCCTTGGCCCGCTCGAAGGCGTCGCGGACGACGCGCTCGACGCCGTACGCCGTGTTCACGCTGACCTCGGTGGCCACCTCGGCGGGCGTGCCGGTGCGCAGCGAGCCGCCGTTGCCGGTGTACGGGCCCTCGGTGCCCTCGCGGACCACGACGAAGTCGATGTCGGGACGCCCGGCGAGCGGGGTGGCGGTGTTCGGGAAGAGCTTCGAGGGACGCAGATTGATGTAGTGGTCGAAGGCGAACCGCAGCTTCAGCAGCAGTCCGCGCTCCAGGACGCCCGACGGCACGGAAGGGTCGCCGATCGCGCCGAGCAGGATGGCGTCATGGCTCTTGAGGGCGTCGAGTTCGGCGTCGGGGAGGGTCTCTCCGGTGCGGTGCCAGCGCTGGGCGCCGAGGTCGTACTCCTTGGTCTCCAGCTTCACATCCTGCGGCAGGACGGAGTCGAGGACCTTCAGGCCCTGGGCCACGACTTCCTGGCCGATGCCGTCACCGGGGATCACTGCGAGATTGATGCTGCGAGACATGGCGGCACCCTACTCCTCGTCCCACCCCATGACACATGCCGTCCGCCATTCGGACGTCAGCGCGAACTGCCGTTCCCGTCATGGGCGTTCCGTTGAATTCCGTTCACCCGGGCCCGGCGTCAGGCTGCCCTGGATCGGCTGCTTCGCAGTCCAGCGCCCGCGGGCGTGAGCGAAGCGCCCGGGCGGGAGGCAGTGACCCGGAGTGGGCCAGCGGCCGGGGCTCGGGGCAGCGGCCGGGGCGCGGGGCAGCAGCCGCGGGTGGGTCAGCGACCGGGGCGCGGGTCAGTGGCCGGTCGCACCGCCGTTGTCCCTGCGGTCGAGGGCGCGCTGCAGCGCAGCGGCGGCATTGCGGCGGTCGGACTCGCTGAGGCGGGCGGCGGTGTGGCGGACACGACGGACGGTCGTCTCGGGCATGGTGATCGACTCCTGGAGATCACGAGGGATATCGAGGCGCCGGAGGGGCGGGGGGACCGGTGCCGCAGGGGTGACCTGCTCGGGGCACGGCGCGCATCCGCCATTCGCTGGATCGAGCGAGACGTTCGGCTTCTACAAAGCTAAGTGAGGACCGCGCCGCTGTCTCCACAATTACTCGGACTTCCTACTATCTGAGACGGCGGCCGGGTTCGCAGCTCATGCGCCGGGGCGCGGGACCGGATTCTGCGGTGGCCCGGATGCTGCGGTGGCCCGGATTCAGCCGCCGTCGACTATGGCGTTCAACTCCCGCGTCAGGCGCTCCACGGCGTCCTCGGGTGTCTCCCGCTGGGCCAGGGTGTCGTGGACCACCGCCTGGATCGCGCTGCTCACCTGTTCGTACTGCGGGCTCTTCGGCCGCGGCTGGGCCGCCAGCACGCTGTCGCGCAGGGTCGGCAGATACGGGAACCGGCTCACCAGGGACGGGTCCTCGTATATGTCGGCCCGCACGGGTGCGAGCCCGCCCTCGGTGAGCATCCGACGCTGGACCTTCTCGCTGGTCAGATAGGCGAGCAGATCGGCTGCCGACGCCTTGTGCGGGGAGTTCGCGTTGATCGCCAGGTTCGAGCCGCCCAGGACGCCGACGGCCGACTCGTTCAGACCGGGCAGCGGGGCCACATCGAACTTGCCCGCCACCTTCGAGTCCTCCCCGCTGGCCAGCGGGTAGACGTAAGCCCAGTTGCGCAGGAAGAGCAGACGGCCGTCCTGGAAGGCCTTGCGGGACTCCTCCTCCTTGTAGGTGAGCGCCTCCCTGGGGATCCATCCGTCGCGCACGCCGTCGGCCAGGAAGGCCAGGGCCTTGCGCGTCTTCTCGGGGTCCACCGTCACCCGGGTGCCGTCGCCGGAGAGGAAGGAGCCGCCGGCCGACTGCACGGCCTCGGTGGCGTTGACCGTGAGCCCCTCATACGGCAGGAACTGCCCCGCGTACCCCTGGAGGCCGTACTCCGGCGCCACCGTCTTCGCCAGGCGCTCCAGCTCCGCCCAGGTGCGCGGTGGACTCTCGCCGGCCCGATCGAGAATGTCCTTGCGGTAGTAGAGCATCCCGGCGTTGGTGATGTACGGCACTGCGTACAGCTGCCCGTCCAAGGTGGCGGTCTCCACCACGGGCGGCAGGAATTCCTTGATCGGGAATCGGTCGGCGTCCAGCGGTGCGAGCCAGCCCGCTGCTGCGAACTCTCCCGTCCACGCCACATCGAGGTCGAGCACGTCGAAACGGTCGCTGCCCGATCGCAGGCTGCTGGCCATCTGCGCGCGCGCCTCGTCCGCAGCCCACGGGAATTGCAGCAGCGTGACCTTCTCGGCCGGGTGGGTACGGTTCCACTCGGCCACCACACCCCGCGTGTAGCCGGTCGGGTCCGCGCTCGCGACCAACGTGAGGGGGCCACGGCCATCCGATCCGCCCTGGTCTCCCGAGGAGCACGCGCCCACGGAGCCCGCAAACACCACCGTCGCCAGAAGGCCCCCGATCCAGGCGCGCTTCCACCGCATCAGTTCCTCCCGACCCCATGCCGCCTGCCGCCGTATCCGGTGCATGCCTATCGGTTAGGCAAGGCTGATAATGGATGTGGGAATGCGGCCGTGGGCGATACGGCTCACAGCCGGAGGTCTCCACTTAGCAAGAAGGTATTCCAGGAGGGAGGAGGCGGCCCGGTGCGTCTTCCCCTTCTGGCCCTTCTCGCCAAAGGCCCGGCTCACGGGTACGAACTCAAACAGTCCCTGGAGAAGCTTCTGGGGACAGCATATCCCGAGCCCAATATCGGACAGATCTACGTCACGCTCGGTAGGCTGGAAAAAGCCGGGATGATCGAGGGGACGGACGTCACCCAGTCGACCCGGCCGAACAAGCGGATCTACCAGCTGACACCTGCTGGACGCGACGCTGTGGCCTCATGGCTCAAGGAGCCGGCCGAGGAGCCGCGGCTGCGGGATGAGTTCTTTCTGAAACTCGCCCTCGCGCCCGACACGGAGGAACGGATTGCCCTGATCAACATGCAGCGGCGTCACTACCTCAACACCATGCGTGACCTGTCCAAGCTAGCCGCGACCGAGGACCGGGACAACCGATTCTCACAGCTGCTGATCGAGGGCGCGATGCTCCATCTGCAGGCGGACCTCGACTGGCTCGAGCGCTGCCAAGAGGACCTGGAATGAGTCACGAAGCCCCTCCCGTCCCGGAAGGCGGGAGCGCCCCCGCCGACGCCGAGCCGATCGTGCGAGCACGGGGACTGGTCAAGACGCACCAGGCCGACGGCGTCCCCGTCAAGGCCGTACGCGGCGTCGATCTGCGTGTGGAGCGCGGCGAGTTCCTTGCCATCACCGGACCCTCGGGAGCCGGCAAGTCGACGTTGCTCCATCTGCTCGGTGGCCTTGACCGGCCGGACAGCGGCCAGATCTGGCTCGGGGACAAACGGGTCGACACCTACGGTGAGGCACGCTGGGCCGTGCTGCGCCGCCGAAGCATCGGCGTCGTCTTCCAGTTCTTCAACCTGATATCCAATCTGACCGTGGCCGACAACGTCGAACTGCCGGCGCTGCTTGCCGGGCACTCGACCCGGGAGGCCCGTCAGGCACGCGCCGAACTGCTGGCGGACCTGGGCCTGGAGGGCAGGGAGCGCAGCGTGCCGGGCGAGCTGTCCGGCGGTGAGCAGCAGCGGGTCGCGCTCGCCCGCGCGCTGGTCAACCACCCTTCCCTGCTGCTGGCGGACGAACCCGCGGGCAGTCTTGACAGCAAGGGCACCCGGGAGGTCCTCCGGCTGCTCTCCCGCTACCACGAGCGCGGCCAGACCATCGTGATGGTGACCCATGACGCCCGTCTGGCCAGCGCCGCGGACCGGGTGATCCACCTGTTCGACGGCCGGATCGTCGACGAGGCCACGTTCGGCAAGGAGCCCCCACGCGCGGAGGGCGTGGCCGGCACGATCGAACTGAAGGGCTGAGCGGTATGAGGGCCCCGGTGCGCTGGGTACGCGCCGATCTCCGGGCGGTGCGCGGCGAAGCGCTGCTGCTGGTCCTCGCAACGGCCGGGATCATCGTCTCGCTGCTGCTCGCCAGCGCCTTCCTCTCCTACGCCACCAACCCCTGGCAGCGGGTCTTCACCCAGTCCTCCGGCGCCCATGTCTGGATCCACACCACGGCATCGGCCGACGCCCGATCACTGGCCGACATCGACGGCGTGAAGAGCGTGTCAGGGCCGTTCAGCACCGCGGAGGCCACAGCGGAGCTGCGCGGCGTCACGGCGGCGCTGGAGATGCGCGCCGCCGCCCCCCAGCCGCCGGACGTGGCGCGCCCGCTGATCGTCTCCGGTCGCTGGCTCGCATCCGACGACCCCGGGGGCATCGTGCTGGAGAGCTCGGTGGCCCGGGCGCTGGTGGCCGAGCCCGGCGACTCGCTGCAGCTGCGCGACTCCGACGGAACCGACCGCACCCTGCGCGTCGTGGGCACCGCCGACACCGCTGAACCGCGTTATCGCGCGGAGGAAACCCCCGGCGTGGGATGGGTGCTGCTGTCCACCCTCGTCAAGGAAGCGCCCGACCCCGAGCTCCGTGGTCAGACCATCGGGCTTCGGCTGGAGAATGCCGAGGACACCGACTTCGTCGTCCAGCGGGCGGTCACCGAGCTCGGCGCCGACCAGGTGACCAGCGTCTCCACCTGGCAGGAGGCCCAGGGCGAGGCCGAAGGCGGGAGCCGGCTCCTCGGTCTGCTCCTCGGGGTGTTCGGACTCGGCGCCCTGCTGGCCGCCGCCTTGGCGGTGGCGGGCGCCATCAGCACCCGCATCCGGGGGCATCTGCGTGATATCTCGGTGCTCAAGGCAATCGGCTTCACCCCCGCACAGCTGGTGCGGATGTATCTGGGGGAGCACCTGTCCCTGGCACTGGTCGGCGTCGTCGGCGGAACCCTCGCCATCGAGTTGCTGGGCCCGCTGCTGCCCGGCCGGGTCGGTGAGGCGATGCAGCTGTGGCAGGCGCTGCCAAGCCATGCGTGGGTGCCCGCGGCGATCTCGGCGGGCATGCTGCTGCTCATCGCCGCCACGACGGGGGCGGCCGCCTGGCGTGCCGGACGCGTACCGCCCGTGCCGGCCGCGCGGGCCGCGATCCCGAGCGGCCGCTGGACTTCCGGAAGCGTGCGCCGCGCTCTGGGGCTGCGCCTCCCGCCCGCCCTCGTGCTCGGCTGGCGCGGCGCCTTCGACCGCCCGGGGCGCGCCGTGGCGGCCATCGGACGACTCGCCGTACCACTGTTGCTGATCACTGTGACCCTGGGCGCCTCGACCACGCTGGACGCCTTCGAGCACCGGCCGCAGACGGTGGGGCTCGCCGCCTCGCTCACGGCGCGCAGCGAGGGTCTCGACCAGGCGTCCGCGCAACGGCTGCTGACAGCTCACCCCGAGGTGGCGGCGGCATACCCGGGCTCCGAAGTCGCGGCTCTGGTGCCGGGGCAGACCGGCACGATCAGGCTCCGGGGCCTCGGCGAGGAGGACCGTCCGTACCCGTTCGCCGTCGCCGAAGGACGGACACCGAGCGGTCCGGACGAGGCGGCGGCGGGGCAGGGCCTGCTCGATCTCCTCGATGCCGAGGTCGGCGACTGGGTGCGTGTGACGGTCCAGGGAAGCCCTCAGGTGCTCCATATCGTCGGGCGCAGCATCGAATCGGAGGACGGCGGGCGCGTGATCTCCACATCCCTGGACACCCTGCGGGAGAGCAACCCCGCACTGCGGCCGGGCTTCCACCACCTGGTACTCGAGGACGGCGCCGATGCCATCGCGGTGAAGGACGACCTGGCCGGGACCGCCGACGGCAGGATCGACGTCCGAGAGATCGGCGATCCAGCGGACGCACTCCCGCCGGTGCGCGGTGTGATCATCAGCGGCCTGATCGTCGTGCTGGGGCTGATCGGATTGGCCGACCTGTCGGCGACCACCGCCGCCGGGGCACAGAACCGACGCCGCGACCTGCTCGCGCTCAGGGCCATCGGGCTCACTCCACGCCAGATCATGTCGGTGATCGTGGCCGAGACGGGCTTTATCGCACTTGCGGCCGGCGTGATCGGAACGGTCGTCGGGGTACAGGTGTCGGACTGGCTGATCGATCTCCAAGGCCGTTCCAGCGGCATCGGCGCGGGCATCGCCCAGAGTCCCCCGCCGGCCACCCTGATCGTTGTCGTGGCGGCTGCGGTGACGGGCGCGGTCGCCGTCTCGGCGCTACCCGCCGCCCGGGCCGTACGGCAGCGCCTCGCGGACACGCTGAGCGACTCGCTGTGAGCCGAGGCCGCGCCGCTGCGGGGCGACCCCGTCGTCCGGACCGGGGACCGGTCTAGCTCGCGGCGCCGGCGCCCACCGCGGAAGTGACGCGCAGGCCGGCCCGGCTGCGCCAGCCGTCCCCTTCGGGGCCGAACTGGGCCCAGCTCGCCAGATGATCCACGATGCCCAGACCCCGGCCGTGTTCGTCCTCGGCGTCGCCATGGGCCCGGCAGCAGTCCGAAGCTCCGGTGTCGACCACATCGACGCATATCTCCCGGCCGGTCAGGGTCAGGCTGACGGTCATGTCCGTGCCGCCGTGCCGGGCGGCATTGCCGGCCAGCTCGCCGATGACGAGGACCACCGAGTCCCGGTCGGGCTCGCTCAGCCCCCAGCGGGACAGATGTGCCGCGGTGAACCGGCGGACCGTACGAACCCGGCGGTCCTCGGCCGGCAGGGTGATCACTACGCGGCGGGAGGCGACGACACCGGTCGTGAGCCGCTTCGCGGGCGACATCCAGGAACCTCCGTCGAGGAGGCGACGACCGCGCGACGCGGTGGGGGAGATTGTGGTCGGCGCCAGAGTCATGGCCTTGCCTCGCTGACCTCATCAGCAGTCCGGGCGAACGGCGTGGAATCCTCACGCCCGGCTTCTTCCGTCACGAGCGCCGATGCCCGATTCCCGTGACCATGTCCGGCGCGATGCCGTTGCCGTCCCTCGCCGAACCTGTTGTACATACATGTTAGGTATGTCCGGAAGTGCTGGTCAAGGGTTGAGGGAAGGAATCTGCCCAAGGAGCGCAAACGTCGTTCAACGTATGTGTGAGGCGTCGACGGGCGCGGCAGGCAGCGGGTACCGAACAGGTAGGTATGCCGGAAGTGCAGCTGTTCACCCGCAGGGGCTACAGCACATCTCCGTCCCGCCAGTCGAAGCAGATCTCCCGCGAAACGTCCGGAAGCACCCGGTTCCCCGCTCCGCGCACATATGTGCTGCCCGACTCCTCCGGCAGCGGGACGCGGCCCGCAGGGCCCAGGGCGGTGATGGGGCCCTGCCAGAGGCGCCAGCCGCGAGCGCGGTAGAGGAGGGCGCCGGTGTCGGAGGCGGAGAGGGCGCCCAGGGCGTAGGCGCCGTCGATCACCTGCTCCAGCACGTCCATCACACGGTCGCCGTACCCGCGGCGGCGGCGATCGGCGCGGACGGCCACCGCCTCGACATAGCCGGCCCGCAGCGAGCGGCCGTCGCAGATCACCCGGCGCTGGACGACGCTGCCGTGCGCCACCAGCTCCTCTCCCTCGTACAGCAGCGCGTGCACGCCGCCGAGCGCGTGGTCGAAGTCCTCGTCACCGAAGTCGCCCTCGAAAGCGCCCGTGAGCAGTGTGCGGATCTCCAGCAGATCGGCGGGGCTCAGTTCGTAGGTGTGGGCGGTACGCAGGGACTCGCTCAGGCTCGGCTCGCTCATGTCCGGCATTCTCTACGGCCCCTTGGCCCGGCGTGGCCGGAGCAGCAGACTTCGGCTGTGGCCTCGACATCTGGCTCCGTGACCGCCGACAATGCGACCGCCGACCGTGCGGACGTGCCGCGCTGGTCGACGGAGGACGGCCGGTCACGCTCGGTGGTCGAGTCCTCGCGTCAGATCCTCGACCCAGTGCGTGAACTCCTCCCGCCGGTGGGTCCTGCCGCCGCACAACGCCGCCACCTGCGCGTCCGTGAGGCGGTTGGGGCCCTCGAGCCGCAGCAGCCGGGCCAGCTCGTGCAGCACCGAGGCGAGTCGCCGCGCGTCGTCCGGGGCGATGGTCGATCCCCAGTGCGTATGGGCGATGGTTGTGGAACCGGGCATGTCGGGTACCTCCGTTCCGTCCCTCTGTCGGCCATCATCCCCCAACGCGGCCGCCCCCGTCCGGTGAGGGCCGGACGGGGGCGGAGCCTGGCGGGCTGGACGACGGAGAGTGTCAGCCCATGTGCGGGTAGGAGTAGTCGGTCGGCGGGACCAGCGTCTCCTTGATGGCACGGGTCAGCGTCCAGCGCATCAGGTTCTGCGGGGCGCCGGCCTTGTCGTTGGTGCCGGAGGCGCGGCCGCCGCCGAAGGGCTGCTGGCCGACCACGGCGCCGGTCGACTTGTCGTTGATGTAGAAGTTGCCGGCGGCGTAGCGCAGCTTGTCCATCGTGTGCCGGGCGGCGGCGCGGTCATTGGCGATGACCGAGCCGGTCAGCGCGTACGCGGACACCGACTCCATCTGCTCCAGCATCGCGTCGTACTGGTCGTCCTCGTAGACGTGGACGGCCAGGAACGGGCCGAAGTACTCGGTCGTGAAGACCTCGTTGGCCGGGTCGCCGCACTCGACGACGGTCGGGCGGACGAAGTAGCCGACCGAGTCGTCGTAGCTGCCGCCCGCGACGATCGTGCAGGTCGGGTCGGACTTCGCACGGTCGATGGCGGCCTTGTTCTTGGCGAAGGACCGGTCGTCGATGACGGCGCCGACGAAGTTGGACAGATCGGCGACATCGCCCATCTTGATGCCCTCGACCTCGGCCGCGAACTCCTCCTTGAAGCCGGAGTTCCAGATGGAGGCCGGGATGTACGCACGCGAGGTCGCCGAGCACTTCTGGCCCTGGAACTCGAAGGCGCCGCGGGTCAGCGCGGTCTTCAGCACGGCGCGGTCGGCGCTCGGGTGGGCGACCACGAAGTCCTTGCCGCCCGTCTCGCCGACGATGCGCGGGTAGGAGCGGTACTTCTCGATGTTGTTGCCGACCGTCTTCCACAGGTGCTGGAAGGTCCTGGTCGAACCGGTGAAGTGGATGCCCGCCAGGTCCGGGTGGTTCAGGGCCACCTCGGAGACGGCGAGGCCGTCGCCCGTCAGCAGGTTGACGACGCCCTTGGGCAGGCCCGCCTCCTCCAGGAGCTGCATCAGCAGCACGGCGGCGTGGGTCTGCGTCGGGGACGGCTTCCAGATCACCACGTTGCCCATCAGCGCGGGGGCGGTGGGCAGGTTGCCGGCGATCGCCGTGAAGTTGAACGGCGTGATCGCATAGACGAAGCCCTCGAGCGGGCGGTGGTCGAGACGGTTCCACACGCCCGGCGAGTTGGCCACCGGCTGCTCAGCCAGCAGCTCGCGGGCGTAGGCGACGTTGAAGCGCCAGAAGTCGATCAGCTCGCACGGGGTGTCGATCTCGGCCTGCTGTGCGGTCTTGGACTGGCCCAGCATGGTCGAGGCGGCCAGCGTCTCCCGCCACGGGCCGGAGAGCAGCTCGGCGGCGCGCAGGAAGATCGCGGCACGGTCGTCGAAGGACATCGCACGCCAGGCGGGGGCGGCGGCCAGGGCGGCGTCGATCGCGTCCTGCGCGTCCTGCTGCGTGGCCGTGGCGAACGTGCCCAGGACGGCCTTGTGGTTGTGCGGCTGGACCACGTTCACACGCTCGCCGCCGCCCATGCGCTTGACGCCGCCGATCGTCATCGGCAGCTCGATGGGGTTGTCGGCCAGCTCCTTGAGCTTGGCCTCCAGCCGGGCGCGCTCCGGGGTGCCCGGCGCGTAGGAGTGGACCGGCTCGTTGACCGGCGCGGGGACCTGGGTCACAGCGTCCATGGTTGCCGTATCTCCTTCAATCAGTAGGGCAGTCGGTCGGGCAGTGGGGGGATCAGCCGCGGCTGATCAGGGAACGCATGAAGAACGCGAGGTTGGCGGGGCGCTCCGCGAGACGGCGCATGAAGTAGCCGTACCAGTCCGTTCCGTATGCGATGTAGACCCGCATACGGTGCCCCTCGGCGGCCAGTCGGTGCTGCTCGCCCTCGCGGATGCCGTACAGCATCTGGAATTCGTACTCGTCGAGCTTCCGCCCGGCCTGGCGGGCGAGCTCCTGGGTGATCGCCACGATCCGCGGGTCATGGGACCCGATCATCGGATACCCGCTGCCCTCCATCAGAATCTTCAGGCAGCGGACGTACGCCTTGTCGACCTCGTGCTTGTCCTGGTAGGCGACGGTGGCGGACTCCTTGTACGCGCCCTTGACCAGGCGTACGCGCGAACCCGCGGCGGCCAGCCTGCGGCAGTCCTCCTCGGTGCGGAAGAGGTACGACTGGACGACCGCGCCGGTCTGCGGGAAGCGCTCGCGCAGCTCGGCGTGGATGGCGAGGGTCGAGTCGACCGTGGTGTGGTCCTCCATGTCGAGGGTGACCGTGGTGCCGATCTCCGCGGCGGCCTCCACGACCGGGGCGACGTTCTTCAGCGCCAGGTCATGGCCTCCGGGCAGCGCCTGGCCAAATGAGGACAGCTTCACCGACATCTCGGCGCACTCGGCGAGGCCGAGCGGTTTGACGGCCTCGATCAGCTGCAGATAGGCGTCGCGGGCGCGCAGCGCCTCGGCGGGGTCGGTGACGTCCTCGCCGAGGACGTCGAGGGTGACCTCCAGGCCGCGGTCGGCCATCGATTCGATGACCGGCAGGGTTTCCTGGACCGTCTCGCCCGCGATGAAACGCTTCACCACGGGCTTGGTGACCGGGGCCGCCGAGACGATTCGGCGCATGGCGTCGCTGCGCGACGCGGCGAGGATCACGGGACCCAGCACGGGCACCTCCACGGAGAGTCAGAGACTTAAGCCGCATCCAGAACAGAACACAACAGAACTGGAACGGCACGAAGAACCACCGTGAAACCTAAGGATCGCTCCGATCCCCCGCCATCGACAGGTGTCACGCATCCGTGTCCGGGATCTCAGACATCTGTCTGAGGGGGGTGCGAGAATGTCCGGGTGAAGGGCGATTACCAGGAGCTGGTCGATGAGATCTCCGCGCTGCTGGCATGCCCGGCGACCCTGGAGAACCGCGACTTCGGGCTGATCGCCTTCGGGGCACACGACAGCGACGACGACAGCACCATGGACCCGGTCAGGACGCGCTCCATCCTCACCCGCAAGTCGACGCCCGCGGTCCGCGCCTGGTTCGAGGGGTTCGGCATCACCCGGGCGACGGGCCCCGTGCGGATCCCGGCCTCGCCGGAGGCCGGCGTGTACCGGGACCGGATCTGCCTGCCGGTGCGGCACCGCGGTGTGGCGCTCGGCTATGTCTGGCTGCTGGACACCGACCCAGACCCGACGCCCGCGCAGCTCGCCGCGGCGATGGAGGTCACCGAGCGGATCGGCTCACTGCTCGCGGACGAGGAGCGGGCGGGCGCGGATGTGTCCCGTGAGCTCCGTGCCGTACTGGGGGCGGAGCGCGGCTGGCAGTACGACATGGCGCTGGCAGCGCTGCGCTCCGCGCTGGGCGGCGGGCCGGACGCGGCGGACGGACCGCACACGATGGTCTGCGTCACGCCCTGGCCGTCGGCCGACGTGCCCTCCGCGCGGTCCCTGCCGGGGACTGCCGCCCTGTGCACGATTCCCTGGCGCGGCGCCGACGGCCCGGTCGGGAACGCCCTCGCCCTGCTCATACGGCTGCGGTCCGCCGACAGCCTCACCCCCGCGCTGACCGCGGCGGACCGGCTGTCCGGTCCGGCGGCAGCGGCCGGGGGCACGGCAGCCGGGGGCGCCGCGGACCGGCTCTCCAGCCCAGTGGCGGTCGGGGTGGCGCAGGCCCGGCGGGGCCTCGCGGAGCTCAACGCCGCCTGGCACGAGGCGGTCTCCGCGGCCCGCGCGGCCCTGGCGCAGCCGCGGCTCGGGCCTGTGGCCCAGTGGTCGGCCATCGGCCCGTACCGCCTGCTGACGGCGCTGCCCGACGGCGCCGCCCACGACCCTGCCGTACGGGAGCTCCTCACACCCTCGCACACGGAACTGGCCCGCACCGCCGAGGTGTTCCTCGACTGCGCGGGCCAGGCGGGCCGGACGGCGGCGGCGCTGGGCATCCACCGGCAGACGCTGTACTACCGCCTCTCCCGGATCGAGCAGCTCACGGGGCTCGATCTGGGGGAAGGGGAGGACCGGCTGCTGCTGCACATGGCGCTGAAGGCGGCACGGCTGTAAGCGCCTGGGGCTTCGCCCCAGACCCCGCGCCTCAGTCTCCCCCGGCTGCCGCTGGGAGGTACTCCCGGCGGGGCTGACGTTCGGGGGGCTCCCTCCGGACCCCCGCTCCTCAAAAGCCGGAGGGGCTGTTTTTCCAGCCCCTCCGGGGGCATCTCCCGGACGGCGTCCGGGAGAGTCCGAGGACCGGGGGACGGGGGCGCGGAGCCCCCGAAACCGGGTGTGGGGCGGAGCCCCGGGGACGGTCAGTCCGTGAGGTTGACCGAGCGCGCCGATGCCGCGCCGATCTCCTCCGCGATCTCCGTCAGCACCGACTGCGGCACCGTGTCGTCCACCGTGAGCACAACCAGCGCCTCGCCGCCCTCCTCCGTACGGGAGACCTGCATGCCGGCGATGTTCAGGCCGGCCTCGCCCAGGATGCGGCCGACGGTGCCGACGACGCCGGGACGGTCCTCGTAGCGCAGTACGACCATGTGGTCGGCGAGTGCCAGGTCGACGTCGTAGTCGCCGACGGCGACGATCTTCTGGAAGTGCTTGGGGCCGGCGAGCGTGCCGGAGACCGAGATCTCCTCGCCGCCGGAGAGGGTGCCGCGCACGGTGACCACATTGCGGTGGTCGGGGGACTCGCTGCTCGTGGTGAGCCGGACCTCCACGCCGCGTTCCTGGGCGAACAGGGGGGCGTTGACATACGAGACGGTCTCGTCGACGACGTCCTCGAACACGCCCTTGAGGGCGGACAGCTCCAGCACCTTGACGTCGTGCTGCGTGATCTCGCCGTACACCTCGACGTCGAGCCGGACGGCGACCTCGCCCGCCAGCGCGGTGAAGATGCGGCCGAGCTTCTCGGCGAGCGGCAGACCGGGGCGGACGTCCTCGGCGATGACGCCGCCCTGGACGTTGACCGCGTCCGGCACCAGCTCGCCGGCGAGCGCGAGGCGCACCGAGCGGGCGACGGCGATGCCCGCCTTCTCCTGTGCCTCGTCGGTGGAGGCGCCCAGGTGCGGGGTGCAGACGACCTGGTCGAACTGGAACAGCGGGGAGTCGGTGCAGGGCTCCTTCGCGTACACGTCCAGGCCCGCGCCGGCGACCCGGCCCTCCTTGAGCGCCGAGGCCAGCGCCTCCTCGTCGACGATCCCGCCGCGCGCCGCGTTGACGATGCGCACGGTCGGCTTGACCTTGTGCAGCGCCTCGTCCCCGATCAGGCCGAGCGTCTCGGGCGTCTTGGGGAGATGGACGGTGATGAAGTCGGAGACCTGGAGCAGTTCGTCGAGCGAGAGCAGCTTGACGCCCATCTGGGCGGCGCGCGCGGGCTGCACATACGGGTCGTAGGCGACGATCTTCATGCCGAAGGCGGACATGCGCTGGGCGACCAGCACGCCGATGCGGCCGAGGCCGACGACGCCGAGGGTCTTCTCGCTGAGCTCGACGCCGGTGTACTTGGAACGCTTCCACTCGCCGTTCTTCAGGGCGGTGTTGGCCTGGGGGATGTTGCGCGCGGTGGCGAGCAGCAGACCGCAGGCGAGTTCGGCGGCGGTGACGATGTTGGACGTCGGGGCGTTGACGACCATGACGCCGGCCTTGGTGGCGGCGGAGACGTCGACATTGTCGAGGCCGACGCCCGCGCGGGCGACGACCCTGAGCTTGCGCGCGGCGGCGATGGCCTCGGCGTCGACCTTGGTGGCCGAGCGGACCAGGATCGCGTCGACATCGGCGATGGCAGGGATGAGCTCCGCCCGGTCCGCGCCGTTGCAGCGCCGGATCTCGAAGTCCGGGCCGAGGGCGTCGACGGTGGCGGGCGACAGCTCTTCAGCGATGAGTACGACTGGTTTCGAGCTCACGTGGTCCTCACATGTCCATGGGGGCCCCTCCCGCGCTCGAAGAGCTGCGGGGGAGGACGGCCGTCCCGACGGCCGCTGGCGGTGGAGGGGGGCTAGCCGCGTGGAAGACGCACGACGCTGTGGGCCTGACGCGTATGTGTTTCCGAAGTGTAATGGTGCCGCGGAGTGCGTCTTACGCCTCGTTGGCAGGATCACCCGTCCGTGGCCGGACAGGGTGGAGAAACGGTGGAGCGGCGAGCCGGGGGCAGGCGGCGCGAGGGGCCGGGAGTGCTCCCGGCCCCTCGTCGGAGACTTACGCCTCCTCGTTGTCCACCCAGCTCATCAGCTTGCGCAGTTCCTTGCCGGTGGTCTCCAGGAGGTGCTCGGAGTCCTGGGTCTTGTACTCGTTGTACTTCTTCAGACCGCCGTGGTACTCGTCCATCCAGTTCTTGGCGAAGGTGCCGTCCTGGATCTCGGTGAGGACCTTCTTCATCTCGGCCTTGGTCTGGTCGGTGATGACGCGGGGGCCTGTGACGTAGTCGCCCCACTCCGCGGTCTCGGAGACCGACCAGCGCATCTTCTCCAGGCCGCCCTCGTACATCAGGTCGACGATCAGCTTCAGCTCGTGGAGGCACTCGAAGTAGGCGATCTCCGGCTGGTAGCCGGCCTCGACCAGGGTCTCGAAGCCCGCCTTGACCAGGGCCGAGGCGCCGCCGCAGAGCACGGCCTGCTCTCCGAAGAGGTCGGTCTCCGTCTCCTCGGTGAAGGTGGTCTTGATGACGCCGGCGCGGGTGCCGCCGATGCCCTTGGCGTACGACAGGGCCAGCGCGAACGCGTTGCCCGAGGCGTCCTGCTCGACGGCGGCGATGCAGGGCACGCCGCGGCCCTCCTCGTACTGGCGGCGGACCAGGTGGCCGGGGCCCTTGGGGGCGACCATGCACACGTCCACGCCGGCCGGGGCCTTGATGAAGCCGAAGCGGATGTTGAAGCCGTGGCCGAAGAAGAGGGCGTCGCCGTCCTTGAGGTGCGGGGCGATGGACTCCTCGTAGACCTTCGCCTGGATCGGGTCCGGGACCAGGATCATGATCACGTCGGCCTCGGCAGCGGCCTCGGCCGGGGTGACGACGCGCAGGCCCTGCTCCTCGGCCTTGGCCTTGGACTTGGAGCCCTCGGGCAGACCGACGCGGACGTCGACGCCCGAGTCGCGCAGGGACAGCGCGTGGGCGTGGCCCTGGCTGCCGTAGCCGATCACCGCGACCTTGCGGTTCTGGATGATGGACAGATCGGCGTCGTCGTCGTAGAACAGCTCGGCCACTTTGGGTCTCTCCTTGGAGTGCTGGTGTTGCATCCCACCGTACGGCGGGGGTGCGGGAGGAAGTCTTCAGGTCTCGGCATCCGAGAGGATGGCGGCTTGACGAGAAGGTCTGTGCGGTGTGTCAGGCGCTGCGGTCCAGGGCGCGCAGCGAACGGTCGGTGATGGAGCGGGCGCCGCGCCCGATGGCGATGGTCCCCGACTGGACCAGCTCCTTGATGCCGAACTGCTCCAGCATCTTGAGCATCGCCTCGAGCTTGTCACTCGAACCGGTGGCCTCGATGGTGACGGCCTCCGGGGAGACGTCGACGGTCTTGGCGCGGAAGAGCTGGACGATCTCGATGATCTGGGAGCGGGTCTCGTTGTCGGCGCGGACCTTGACCAGGACCAGCTCGCGCTGGACCGCGGCGGACGGCTCCAGTTCGACGATCTTGAGGACGTTGACCAGCTTGTTGAGCTGCTTGGTCACCTGCTCCAGGGGCAGGTCCTCGACATTGACCACGATCGTGATGCGGGAGATGTCGGGGTGCTCGGTGACGCCGACGGCGAGCGAGTCGATGTTGAAGCCGCGGCGGGAGAACAGCGCGGCGATCCGGGCCAGGATGCCCGGCGTGTTCTCCACCAGGACGGAGAGCGTGTGCTTGGACATGTTTCGTGTCGTCTCTCTCAGGCGTGGTCTTAGTGGCCGGCTCAGTCGTCTTCGGCGTCGCCGAAGTCGGGGCGGACCCCGCGGGCGGCCATGACCTCGTCGTTGGAGGTGCCGGCGGCGACCATCGGCCAGACCTGGGCATCCTCGTGGACGATGAAGTCGACGACGACCGGGCGGTCGTTGATCGCGTTGGCCTCGGCGATGGCCTTGTCCAGGTCCTCCGGGGACTCACAGCGGATTGCGTGGCAGCCCATGGCCTCGGAGAGCTTGACGAAGTCGGGGACGCGGGTGCCGGCACTGGGCTGGGTGCCGTCCGCCTCCGGGCCGCTGTGCAGCACGGTGTTGGAGTAACGCTGGTTGTAGAAGAGGGTCTGCCACTGGCGGACCATGCCCAGCGCGCCGTTGTTGATGATCGCGACCTTGATCGGGATGTTGTTCAGCGCGCAGGTGACCAGTTCCTGATTGGTCATCTGGAAGCAGCCGTCGCCGTCGATCGCCCAGACGGCGCGGTCCGGCATGCCGGCCTTCGCGCCCATCGCGGCCGGGACCGCGTAGCCCATCGTGCCGGCGCCGCCGGAGTTCAGCCAGGTGGCCGGCTTCTCGTAGTCGATGAAGTGGGCGGCCCACATCTGGTGCTGGCCGACGCCCGCCGCGAAGACGGTGCCTTCCGGGGCCAGTTCGCCGATCCGCTGGATGACCTGCTGAGGGGCGAGCGTGCCGTCGTCGGGCTGGTCGTAGCCGAGCGGGTACGTCCTGCGCCAGCGGTCGAGGTCCTTCCACCAGGAGCCGTAGTCTCCGGTGCGGCCCTCGCTGTGCTCGGCCTGGACCGCCTGCACCAGATCGGCGATGACCTCGCGGGCGTCGCCGACGATCGGCACGTCCGCGGCGCGGTTCTTGCCGATCTCCGCCGGGTCGATGTCGGCGTGGACGACCTTGGCGTACGGAGCGAAGCTGTCCAGCTTTCCGGTGACTCGGTCGTCGAAGCGCGCGCCCAGCGCGACGATCAGATCGGCCTTCTGCAGGGCGGTGACGGCGGTGACGGAGCCGTGCATGCCGGGCATGCCGACATGCAGCGGATGCCTGTCCGGGAAGGCGCCCAGGGCCATCAGCGTGGTGGTGACGGGCGCGCCGGTCAGCTCGGCCAGCACCTTCAGCTCGGCGGTGGCGCCGGCCTTGATGACGCCGCCGCCGACGTACAGGACGGGCCGCTTGGCCTCGGTGATCAGCCTGGCCGCCTCGCGGATCTGCTTGGCGTGCGGCTTGGTGACCGGGCGGTAGCCGGGCAGGTCCAGCTGCGGCGGCCAGCTGAACGTGGTCTGCGCCTGGAGTGCGTCCTTGGCGATGTCGACGAGGACGGGGCCGGGCCGGCCGGTCGAGGCGATGTGGAAGGCCTGGGCGATGACGCGGGGGATGTCCTCGGCCTTGGTGACCAGGAAGTTGTGCTTGGTGATCGGCATGGTGATGCCGCAGATGTCCGCCTCCTGGAAGGCGTCCGTGCCGATGGCCTTGGAAGCGACCTGGCCGGTGATCGCGACCAGCGGGACGGAGTCCATGTGGGCGTCGGCGATCGGGGTCACCAGATTGGTGGCGCCGGGGCCCGAGGTGGCCATGCACACGCCGACCTTGCCGGTGGCCTGCGCATATCCGGTGGCCGCATGGCCGGCGCCCTGCTCATGGCGGACCAGGACATGACGGACCCTCGTGGAGTCCATCATCGGGTCGTACGCCGGCAGGATCGCGCCGCCGGGGATGCCGAACACGGTGTCGGCGCCCACTTCCTCGAGAGAGCGGATGAGGGACTGCGCACCCGTGACGTGTTCGACTGCGGCGGTCTGGTGTCCGCCGGTACGGGCCCGCGGCTGCGGATGATGGGCCCCGGTGGCCTGCTCGGTCATCGTCATTCTCTTCTCGAAGCTGAGGGTTTTGCGGTGGTTTGGGGAGTTCCAGTGCAACAAAAAACCCCTCGTGCCGTGAGGCAAGCGAGGGGAGCGCGCCGGTGATGGTCTGCAGTGCCCATGCGAGGGTCCTGCTCAGCCGACGCGCTTTCCAAGTACGAGAATTCGGGTGCGCATGGCACAGACCCTCTCCCCGGCGCACCTCCACTGTCAAGAGCGTGGGATGCGCGTCTCACTATTTGAGCCACCGTGCCCGCCGGGGAGTGCTGTGCCGGTGCGGGGCGCCACGCCGCCGGAGACCGCGTGGGCGGACACGGCCGGACCCGGGACCACAGGCCCGCCGACCCCTGCGGCGGCGCTCTCGGAGGCGGGGCCGGGCAGCGCGGAGGGCGTGCCGGCCAGGGCTGGAACCCCGGGCTGCGATCCCCCGGGAACTGCCCTCGCAGGGCTCGCGGGCCCGGCCGCCGAGGACTCCGCCGCCGGGGATACGGGTGCCGCAGAGGCCGTGACGGCCGGTGTCGCGGCCCCGTGGCGCACGGCCCCGGACACCGCCGGCACCACGACCGCGGCGGCGAGCGCGCCGCCGCGCAGCACGGACACGGCGGCCCCGTCCGGCACCGGGTACTCGCCCCGGACCAGGGCGCGGCGCAGGCGGTACTCGTCCAGGGCCCCCGAGAACGCCATGCCCTGGCCGTGGGTGCAGCCCATGGCGCGCAGTGCGAGCACCTGCTCGGGCACGTCCACCCCGTCGGCCACGGACTCCATGCCCAGATCGCCGGCGATGCGCAGCAGGCCCGCCGTGATCTTGTGCAGCCTGGCCGATTCGACGACGCCCTCCACCAGCCCGCGGTCGAGCTTGAGGACGTCCACGGGGAGCCTGCGCAGGGCGTTGATCGCCGCGTAGCCGCTGCCGAAGCCGTCCAGGGCGATCCGGACGCCGAGCTTGCGCAGGGCGGTGAGCCGCTGCTCCAGATCGTCGAAGGAGATCCGCGGGTCGCTGTCCGCCAGCTCGATGACCAGACCGCCGGAGGGGAGTTCGTACCGGGTGAGCAGCGCCTCGACCGAGCCGAGCGGCAGGGACCTGTCCAGCAGCCGGCGGGCCGGGATGCGGACGGACACGGGGGCGAGATGGCCCTGCCGGGCCCTTTCGGCCGCCTGCCGGACGGCCTCCTCGAGCATCCAGCGGCCGAGTTCCGCGGTGCGGTCGTGCTCGCCCCGCATGCCGTCGCCGCGCCCTCCTTCGCCCCGCATGCCTTCGCCCCGCATGCCTTCGCCGCGGCCGCCGTCGCGCGCGCCGTCGCCGCGGCCGCCGTCCTCCGCGACGCGCAGGAACTCGGCGGGGGTGAACAGGATGCCCTTGGCGGAGCGCCAGCGCGGCTGGGCCGCGACGGCGGCGACCCGGCCGGTGGACAGACTCACCACGGGCTGGTGCAGCAGGGTGAACTCGCCGTCGTGCAGGGCGCTGCGCAGACGGGTGGCCAGCTCCGTGCGGCGTACGGCCTCGGCCTGGAGCTGGGGCGCGTACAGCTCGACCCGGTTCTTGCCGGCGGCCTTGGCGCGGTACATCGCGAGGTCGGCGTTGCGCATCAGGCTGGTGGAGCTGATTCCGGGCTCCGCGAAGGCCACACCGATGGAGGCGGCCACCCGGACATCGTTGCCGTCGATGCGGTAGGGCTGGGAAAGGGTCATCCGCAGCCGGTCGGCGATCTCGCACACCTGGCGCTCGCGCGCGGCCCGGTCGCGGCCGCCGTCGCCGACGATGAGGGCGGCGAACTCGTCGCCGCCGAGCCGGGCGGCGGTGTCCGCGGCCCGGACGGAGTCGGAGAGCCGGCGGGCCGCCTGGATCAGCAGTTCGTCGCCCGCCTGGTGGCCGAGGCGGTCGTTGACCCCCTTGAAGCCGTCGAGGTCGATGTAGAGCACGGCCGTGCCGGGGTCGCCTGAGCGGCGTCCGGTCAGGGCCTGGCGGACCCGCTCGGTGAACAGGGAGCGGTTGGGCAGGTCGGTGAGCGGGTCGTGCTCGGCGTTGTGCTGCAACTGGGCCTGCAGGCGCACCCGCTCGGTGACATCGCGGCTGTTGAAGATCAGGCCGCCCTGGTGGCGGTTGACCGTGGACTCGACGTTGAGCCATTCGCCGCTGCCGGACTTGAAGCGGCACTCGATCCGGGTGGTCGGCTCCTCCGCGGGGTGCGCGGCGAGGAACCGCCGCACCTCGTGGACGACGCGCCCCAGGTCTGCCGGGTGGATGAGACTGGCCAGCTCGGAGCCGATCAGCTCGTCGGCGTCGCGCCCGTAGACGCCGGAGGCGGCGGGGCTGACGTACCGCAGCACTCCGGTGGGCGCGGCGATCATGATGACATCGCTGGACCCCTGGACCAGGGAGCGGAAGTGGTTCTCCTTCTGGGCCAGTTCATGGGTGAGGGCGATGTTGTCGAGCAGCATGATGCCCTGCCGTACGACCAGGGCGAGCACGACCGCGCAGCCGGTGAGGACGACGACCCGGTCGACGCGTCGGCCCTCGATCACGTTGTAGAGGATCCCGAGGGTGCAGACCGCCGCCGCGAGGTACGGGGTGAGGGCGGCCAGCGAGCCGGCGATCGGGCGGCTGGGCTGCCGGGGGCCCCGCTGGGCCGCGGCGCTCTCCTGAGGCTGCAGCGGGCGGCGCGGGCCCCATGGGGCGTAGGCCAGCAGCAGGGAGCCTGCGAACCAGCCCGCGTCGAGCAGTTGTCCCGAGCGATAGCTCTCCCGCAGCAGCGGCGAGGTGAACAGCGCGTCGCACAGGACGGTGAGGGCAAAGGCGGCGATGGCCGTGTTGACGGCGGAGCGGTTGGCGGCCGAGCGCTTGAAGTGCAGCGCCAGGACCATGCTGACGAGCACGATGTCCAGGAGTGGGTAGGCGAGGGAGAGTGCGGCGGGGGCCACGCTCTGCCCCTGCACCTGGGCCGTGTGCGCGAGGGCGAGGCTCCAGGACAGGGTCAGCAGCGAGCCTCCGATGAGCCAGGCGTCCAGGCTGAGGCAGACCCAGCCGGCCCTGGTGACGGGGCGCTTGGCGAGCACCAGCAGGCCGACGATGGCCGGCGGCGCGAAGCAGAGGAAGAACAGGTCGGCCACGGAAGGGCTGGGCACTTCGCGGCCGAGCACTACCTCGTACCAGCCCCAGACGCCGTTGCCGCAGGCGGCCATGGCGGAGGACAGCGCGAACAGCAGCCAGGCCGGCCGGAAGCGGCTCCGGTGTGTGCGCGCGTAGACGTAGCAGGAGCCGGCTGCGAGCAGGGCGGCGGCGCTCAGCCCGAAGTCGCCCATGATCAGAGCCAGTGTGGGCGACCCCCAGCCGAGGGCCGCGCCGACGCCGTATCCGGCGCACAGGCCGGCCAGCAGAAGCTGCAGCACGCCCCTGCCGGCGACGCCCGCCCCCGGGCCGCCGGGCACGCTCCGCCGCGCCACGAGCGCCCCCGGGGCGCTCATCGCCGGCCCCCTGTGGCGACCGGCTTCCACTGCCCCGGGCGACGGTGGCGACGGTGCGCCACCGGGGCCGGACAGGGCCGCGGCTCGAATCTGCGCGTCGGTGCGCGCGAGGGTCGCCGTCGGCCGCCTCGCCGCGTCGGATGGTTGGTCCAGTGGCCGTGCATCGCCCGTCGCCCCCCTCGATCTCTGATCGGCAGTCAGGTCGCTTGCCGGTACCGCCCCATGCCGGTGCAGCCCCCGTCGGGACGATACACCAGGACCGTCACTCTGGGACATAGGTCCTCTACTCTGCGTGACGGCGATAGGCATTTTAGGCACGCAGCGCATTCGGGTGATTTCACACAGTGTCCGGACGGGGTGTGCGGGGGGCAAGTGCCGGGGGTGACCTGCGATGACGCTGAGTGAGACAGCCGTCCCAGCGGCGTGGGCTAGGTCGTGAGCAGCACGTTGGACAGAGGTTCGGCCGCGGCGAAGCGAGTGAGCTGAGCCGCCAGCAGACGCTTGGCGCGGGGCCAGAACGCCGAGGTGGAGCCGCCCACATGGGGACTGATCAGCACTCCGGGCGCATGCCAGAGCGGATGTCCGGAGGGCAGCGGCTCGGGGTCGGTGACGTCCAGGGCCGCGGTGATGCGCCCGCTCGCCGTCTCGGCGAGCAGCGCCTTGGTGTCCACGACCGGGCCGCGAGCCACGTTGACCAGCAGCGCTCCGTCCTTCATCCGGGCCAGGAAGTCCGCGCCGGCGAGGCCCCGGGTGGCCTGGGTGAGGGGCGTGGAGAGGATCACCACGTCCGCCTCGGGGAGCAGCGATGGCAAATCGGCGAGCGCGTGCACAAAACCGCGCGCCGTGTTGCGCTCAGAGCGCGCGATGCGCGCCACCCGCGCGCATTCAAAGGGTGCGAGCCGGTCTTCGATGGCCGCCCCGACGGAGCCGTATCCGACGATGAGCACGGACTTGTCGGCGAGGGCGGGATAGAAGCCGGACCGCCATTCCTCCCTGTCCTGGCCGTGTACGAAGCCGGGCAGGCCGCGCAGAGAGGCGAGGATCAGCGCAAGGGTGAGCTCTGCGGTGGACGCCTCGTGGACTCCCCTGGCATTGCACAGGCGCACGCCGGAGCGGAGTGCGCCGAGCCCCGGCTCCACATGGTCGATGCCCGCGGAGAGGGTCTGGACGACCTGTACGGACGACATCCGGGCCAGCGGCCGGACGGCGACCTCCATGGGCTTCAGATAGGGGACGACATAGAAGACGCAGTCGGCGGGGTCTGCGGGGAACTCGTCGCCGCCGTCCCAGAAGCGGTAGGTCAGGCCCGTCGTGGCGGGGTCGGGGAGGCCGGCTGTCTCGTCGGCCGCGAAAGGCATCCACACATCCGAAGTCATGGCCCGAGGCTATGCGAAGAGTGATCAGGTTCATTGGTTACTTTGGGGTGCGGCCAAGGGAGGGGTACGGGGAGTTGGAGCGCAGGACAATCGGTGCGGCAGCCCTCGAGGTGGGCGCGATCGGGCTTGGCTGTATGCCGATGAGCTGGGCGTACAGCAGCTCCCAGCAGCGTGGGGACCGCTCGCTGCGCACAGTGCACACCGCGCTGGACGCCGGCTCGACCCTGCTCGACACGGCCGACATGTACGGCCCCTTCACCAATGAGCTGCTCGTCGGCCGGGTGCTCCGGCAGCGGCGCCGCGACGCCTTCGTCTCCACCAAGGTGGGGCTGCTGGCGGGTGATCAGCATGTGGTGGCCAACGGCAGGCCCGGCTATGTCAAGCGCGCCTGCGACGCCTCACTGCGCCGCTTGCAGACCGATGTGATCGACCTCTACCAGCTGCACCGCGCGGACCCCGAGGTGCCCGTCGAGGAGACCTGGGGGGCGATGGCCGAGCTGGTGGGCGCCGGGAAGGTGCGGGCGCTCGGGCTGTGCGCGGTGGGTGCGCGCGCCGCACGCCGAGCGGGCACTGCGGGCGGCGGCCGCCCCGGGGCCGAGCGGGCGGGCGGCAGGCCGGCCGGGGCGCGGCCCGACCTGTACGAGCAAACGATCCGTCAGCTCGAACGCGTCCAGCAGGTCTTTCCGGTGAGCGCGGTGCAGGCCGAGCTGTCGGTGTGGTCGCCCGAGGCGTTGTCGCGGCTGCTGCCCTGGTGCACGGCGCGCCGAGTCGGCTTTCTGGCGGCGATGCCGCTGGGGAACGGCTTCCTCACCGGCACCCTCACCCCCGGCCAGGGGTTCGAGCCGGATGACGTACGCGCCCGGCACCCCCGGTTCACCGCCGAGATGATGGCGGCGAACCAGCCCATCGTGGCCGGGCTGCGGCGCATCGCGGAGCGGCACGGACAGGGCGCGACCCCGGCCCGGGTGGCGCTGGCCTGGGTGCTGGCGCAGGGCCCCGACGTGGTGGCCGTGCCGGGTGCGAAGCGTGAGGAGTGGGCGGCGCAGAACGCGGGTGCGGCGGCACTGCGGCTGTCCCCGTACGACCTGGCCGAGATCGCGGAGCTGCCCGCGGCCCGGGGATCCTGGGACTAGGGATCGGGGATCGGGGATGCTGGAAGCAGGCGCCGCTGCCCCGGGACGGGGAGCCGGGGATCCCGGGACCGGGCAGCGCAAGAGGTTGCGATCTTGTAAGAAGGAGCGGACAGCGTGATCGCCCCATCGGACGCCGAAGTGCGCCCGGGCCACGGCAGTGCGCCCCCGGGCCGTCGAAGGGATTGCCAGCCGTGAAACGTCCTGCCGTGACGGCCGTGTGCGCCGCCGTGCTCATGCTCTCCGCCGGATGCTCCTCCGGGGAGGGCGGGGAGCCGTCCGGCGGGCAGGGGACGGCGTCGTCCGCCGCGGCCGCCCCCTCGCCGTCGGCGACGCGGTCGGGCGCGTCCCCGACGGCGCCGCCCGACAAGGGCTCCGTGACCGTGGTCTCCACCCTCACCGAGGATCTGGCGTCGCCCTGGGGGCTGGCCGCGCTTCCCGGCGGCGATCTGCTGGTGAGCTCCCGCGACGAGGGGACGATCACCCGTGTCGACGCCGAGACCGGGGAGAAGACCCTGCTCGGCTCGGTCCCGGGGGTGGCTCCCGGCGGCGAGGGCGGACTGATGGGGCTGGCCGTCTCGCCCGACTACGCCTCGGACCGGATGGTGTACGCCTACTTCACCACGGCGTCGGACAACCGCATCGCCCGCATGCTGTACGACGAGGAGAAGCCCGCCGGGCAGCAGCTCGGCGCGCCCGACACGGTTCTCCGGGGCATCCCCAAGGGCACTGTCCACAACGGCGGCCGGATCGCCTTCGGCCCGGACAAGATGCTGTACGCGGGCACCGGGGAGACCGGCGACACCGGACTGGCACAGGACAAGGAGTCCCTCGGCGGCAAGATCCTGCGCATGACCCCGGACGGCGACCCGGTGCACGGCAACCCGGAAGCCGACTCGGTCGTGTACTCGTACGGGCACCGCAATGTGCAGGGGCTCGCCTGGGACTCGCAGAACCGGCTGTGGGCGGCTGAGTTCGGGCAGAACACCTGGGACGAACTCAATCTGATCGAGCCGGGCGGGAACTACGGCTGGCCGGAGGTAGAGGGCAAGGGCGGCGAGCCCGGTTTCGTCGACCCGGTGGCGCAGTGGTCCACCGACGAGGCCTCCCCCAGCGGCATCGCCTACGCCGAGGGCTCGATCTGGATGGCGGGCCTGCGGGGCGAGCGTCTGTGGCGCATCCCGCTCGCCGGCACGGAACTCTCCGCCGACCCCCAGCCGTTCCTCCAGGAAGAGCACGGCCGCCTGCGCACGGTCCTGTCGGCAGGCGGGGACACGGTCTGGCTCGTCACCAGCGAGACGGACACCCGAGGCACGCCCGAGGCGGGGGACGACAAGATCCTCCGGCTGGAGGTCGAATAGGGGGAACCGTTGTTCAACCTCATCGAGGAGCTCTTCGCACCGGGCCGCCGGCACACGGACGAGGAACGCAAGCGGCTGGAGCTGACGAAGGCCGACGTCAACGACAACGACCCCTCGCGCGGGCCGATAGACCTCGCCTCCGGCAGGGTCACGATCCGCGTCTCACCGCAGGACCCGCCCCCGGACCGGCCGCGGGACCCGACCCCGGACCGACCGCGGGACCGCCCTGCGGAATCGCCGCAGCCGCCTCGTCCGTGAAGAGCCGCAGGCGGTGGGCCACCGCCGCGGCCTCCCCGCGCCCCGAGACGCCCAGCTTGGCCAGGATGTTGGAGACATGGACGCTGGCCGTCTTGGGGGATATGTAGAGCTCCTCGGCTATCCGTCGATTGCTGTGGCCGGCCGCGACCAGACGCAGCACGTCCCGCTCGCGCGGTGTCAGCCCGAGGGTCTCGGCCGATGTGCCGCCGTCCGCCGCGGAGGCGTCCCCCTCGGCCGCCGGCCCGGGACTCCGGGAGAGCGAGATGCGGGCTCGCCGGGCGAGCAGGGCGATGTCCTCGGCCAGCGGGCGGGCGCCCAGCCGCTGCGCGGTGTCCCACGCCCGGCGCAGCAGTCCGGCCGCCTCCTCGCGGGACGGTTCACCCGTGGCGGACGACTGGAGCAGTGCCTCGGCCCGGCGGCGGTGTACGGTCGCCAGCTCGTAGGGGCGGTCCAGACCGTCGAAGGCGGCTGCCGTCTCGGCCCAGTCGGCCGCGGTGTCCTCACCGTCGGCGCGCGCCAGTTCGGCGCGGACCCAGCGTTCGTACGCCTGCCAGACCGGGGCGGAGGTGGCCAGTCCCTTGAGCGACGCGCGGATCCGCTGCAGGGCCTCGGCCCGGTCCGCCTCCGCGGCGGGCAGGCCGCGGGCGTCGGCTTCCATGGTCGCGGCGGCGCGCAGCAGCGGCCAGGCGTAGCGCTGGGTGCCGGGCGGGAAGCCGGCGTCGACGGCGCTCTGGAACGCGGCGCGGCCGTCGAGGACCCGCCCTTCGGCCGCGGCGAGGCAGACCGCTATCTGGGCCAGCGGGATGGTGGACTGCGGCATGGGGCTGTGGGGCCCGAGATGCCCGCGGGCGGCGTCCAGATGCCCCGCGGCGGCGGTCAGGTCGCCGCGCGCCAGGGCGAGCTGGGCGAGCTTCACAAAGCCGTGTCCCCGGGGCATGGTGCTCTGTGCGGTGTGCAGGGCGCGCCGGCCCGCGGCGGCCGCCTCCTCCCAGTGCCCGAGCGACTGGTGGGACTCCGAGAGATTGCCGTGGATCCAGGCCTCGGTGTCCAGCAGGCCGTAGTGCCGGGACAGCTCGACGCCTCGCTGGAGGATCGCCACCGCTTCGTGCGAGCGGCCGATGCCTTCGAGCACGGACGGCAGATTGATGTGGGCGCGCCCCGTGGGCAGGGGGAGGCCGAGGGCGACGACCCGCTCCTTGACCGCGTACATCTCGGCCAGCCCGCCCTCGGTGTCGCCCGCGTCGACCATCAGGACGCCGAGGGTGAGGCGGGCGCGCAGCTCGATGTCCTCGTCGCCGACCATGTGCGCGTACTGCACGGCCTGCTCGGCGGCGGTCAGACTGGTCGGCCCGGGGTCGTGCAGCATGCCCCAGGCGGCGGCCTGGGCGAGGACCTCGGCATGGACGGCGGACGGAGGCAGCCCGCGGACCAGCTTCTGGGCGGTCGCCAGCTCCGCCCATCCGTCGCCGCGCCCAAGGGCGGAGACCAGCCGTGAGCGCTGGACGGAGAACCACGCCGCGCGCAGCGCATCGTCTTCCGCCTCGGCCAGCCGCTGGCCCCGCTTGGAGATCTTCAACGCCCGCTCGCGCTCGCCGCAGAGCCGGCCCGCGACGGACGCCTCCGCCATCAGGTCCAGATACCGCAGCGGGGTGGTCGCCGGGTCGCAGCCGCACGGCGGGTACACCTCCGCCTGGTCGACGGGGCGCAGCCGGCCGCGGACCTCTTCGGGTGCGCCGTCCCACAGTTCCATCGCACGCTCCAGCAGCCGCAGTTGCTCGGCGTAGGCGTGGCGCCGCCGTGCCTCGACGGCGGCTTCGAGGACGGCCGGCAGGGCCTTGGCGGCGTCATGGGCGTGGTACCAGTAGCTGGCGAGCCGCATGGCCCGCTCGTCCGCCCGGACCAGCGACGGATCGGCCTCCAGTGCCTCGGCGAGTCGGCGGTTGAGCCGGGAGCGCTCGCCGGGGAGCAGGTCGTCGCTGACGGCCTCGCGGGCCAGCGAGTGCCGGAAGCGGTAGCCGTCCCCTTCGGAGGCGGACTGGAGGATGTTCGCGCCGACGGCGGCCCGCAGGGCCTCGATGACATCGTCCTCGGGCAGTCCTGCGACGGCGCAGAGCAGCCCGTGCTCCACGGTGGAGCCGCCTTCGGCGACGACGCGGACGATGCGCTGGGCGGCCTCGGGGAGCGCCTCGACCCGGACGAGGAGGATGTCGCGGAGCGAGTCGGGCAGACCGCCGGGGCAGTCGTCCGCCAGGCTGCTCGCCAGCTCCTCGACGAAGAAGGCATTGCCGTCGGAACGCTCGAAGACCCGGTCGACCAGGGTTTGTTCCGGTTCGGCGGCGAGGATGCCGGCGAGCTGGCGGCGGACCTCCGCCCTGGTGAATCGGGGCAGCTCGATGCGCTGGACGGTGCGCATCCGGTCGAGTTCGGCGAGGAACGGGCGCAGCGGGTGGCGACGGTGGACGTCGTCCGAGCGATAGGTGGCGATGACGACGAGCCGGCCGCGGCGCAGGGTGCGGAAGAGGTAGGCGAGGAGGTGGCGGGTGGAGGCGTCCGCCCAGTGGATGTCCTCCAGAACGAGCAGGACCGTGCGGCGGGCGGCGACGCGCTCCAGAAGACGCGAGGTGAGTTCGAAGAGGCGGGCCATGTCCTCTTCGTCCCGCCGGACGCCGTGGCGGCGGGGGGCCTCCCCCAGCTCCGGCAGCAGCCGGGCGAGCTCGCCCTCCTGGCCTGCGGCGGCCTCGGCGAGCTCCTCGGGGAGCCTGCGGTGCAGGGTGCGCAGGGCGGTGGAGAAGGGCGCGAACGGCAGCCCGTCCGCGCCGATCTCCACACAGCCGCCGACGGCCACTACGGCGTCGCGGCGGCAGGCGTCGGCGATCAGCTCCTCGACCAGGCGGGTCTTGCCGACCCCGGCCTCGCCGCCGAGCAGCAGCAGCTGCGGCTCGGCGGCGGAGCCCGCGGTCTCCGGGGCGTCCCCGGAGGCGCGGGTCAGCGCAGCGGCGAGCGCGGTCAGTTCGGCGGCGCGGCCGACGAACACCGGGCTGACAGACCTGTTTTCCACGTTGCCGAGCATCGCACAAGGGTCTGACAGCGCACCGCGCACGTCCGCATGCACGACGGCGCGGGGGTCAGCCGACATGTCCGCACGCACGACGGCGTGCGGGTCAGCCGGCGGGTCGGCGCGCATGTCGGCGGGCCCGCCAGGCGGCCCGTCAGGCGGCCCGTACGAAGCTGCGGTTGTCGGGTGCCACCCGCCCCTCCCCCGCGTCTCCGGCACTTCCCCGCCCCCGCGCACGGGACGTGCGGGCCTTCCGCGCCTGCCGGGCCAGCCGCTCGGCGTCGGCCTCCCGGATGAGCTGGTCGCGGCGGTGCCGGTGGAGTTCGTAGTCGAACATGGCGTATCCCCCTGGTGACGAGATCTGCGATCGGCTGCCACCGGTGTCGGTGACGCCTTCGACTCTCGTCGGGAAGGGGGGCGGGACGCATCGGGAAGGTGCCGGATTCCTGGGCGGCGGGGGGCCTTAGGCGGGAGCGGGGGCATCAGTGCGCGGGCCTAAGGCGGTGGTTTCTCCCCTCCGCTCCCCGCCCCTTCCCGGAACTGGGGGCTCCGTCCCAGCCCCCCCCGCATCGCCTCCATCGCCGGCGGGGTTTGATTCCGTCCCGGTGCGCGGGGTGCGGGGCGGAGCCCCGGTCAGGAGGGCCGCCCGCGCCACTCGTCCGCGAGCAGGGACCAGATCTCGATGTCCTGCCGCTCACTCCGGTACGCGTACTGCTGCCGCAGCACACCCTCGCGCGTCATCCCGAGGCGCTGGGCGACCTTGATGCTGGGCCGGTTGGCCGCGGAGACGTACCACTCCACGCGGTGGATGCCGCGTTCTTCGACGGCCCAGTCGATGAGGACGCGGGTCGCGTGGGTGACGAGGCCGCGGCCCGTGGCGGACGGCTCCAGCCAGCAGCCCGCCTCGCACACGCCCTGGGCTGCGTCGAAGTTCGGGAACAGCACGCCGCCGACCAGCGTGCCGTCGAGCCATATGCCGTAGATCCGGCCGGTGTCCGCGGCCTGTTTGTCGGCGTAGCGCTGCAGGTGGGCCCGTGCGGAGTCGAGGTCGGTGACGACGTCGGGCAGTCCGACGTACCGGCCTATGTGCTCGCGTCCGCGGTCCATGTGGGCGAGGAACTCCTCGGCCCGCCAGGGTTCCAGGGGACGCAACTGTGCCTGGTCGTCGCCGAGCGACACCGCGAACATGCTTCTCCTCAGCCGGGGTTACTGCACGAGCTGGCCTTCTTCGCTCGCGCGCTGTCCCGGGATCTTCGCATGGCCGCCCGCGACGCAGTCCGGGGGCTCGATGCTGATCCTGGGCAGCCGGCGGTCGAGCCAGCGCGGCAGCCACCAGTTCGCGCCGCCGAGCATGTGCATCAGCGCGGGCACGAGCAGGGTGCGCAGCACGAAGGCGTCGAGTGCGACGGCCGCGGCGAGGGCGATGCCGAACATCGCGATGACCCGGTCGCCGCTGAGCACGAAGGCGAGGAAGACCGAGATCATGATCACGGCGGCGGAGTTGATCACACGGCTGGTCTCGGCGAGGCCGACCCGTACGGCCCGCCGGTTGTCGCCGGTCTCCAGCCACTCCTCGTACATCCGGCTGACCAGGAAGACCTGGTAGTCCATGGAGAGCCCGAAGAGCACGGAGACCATGATGACCGGCAGGAACGGTTCGATCGGCCCGGCCGCGCCCAGTCCGAGCAGCTCGCTGCCCCAGCCCCACTGGAAGATCGCGACGACGATGCCGAAGGAGGAGGCGACGGCGGCGATGTTCATCGCGGCGGCCTTGAGCGGGATGCCGATGGAGCGGAACGCGAGCAGCAGGAGCAGACAGCCCAGTGCGATGACGACGCCGATGAACAGCGGCAGCTTGCCGATGATGATCTCGGCGAAGTCGTCGTAGCTCGCGGTGAGGCCGCCGACGTACACGTCCAGGGAGGTGCCGTCCACGGCGTCGGGCAGCACATCGCCGCGCAGCCGGTCGACGAGGTCGCTGGTGGCTTTCGACTGGGGTGCGGAGTCGGGTATGACGGTGAGGACGGCGGTGTCGCCGCTGCCGTTGTAGGCGACCTGGCCGACCGACTCGACGCCCTGGGTGTCGCGCAGCGTGTCGGCGAGCTTGTCCATGGCGACCCGGTCCCCGGCGCCGTCGAGGTCTCCGACGAGGGTCAGCGGCCCGTTGACGCCCGGCCCGAAGCCGTCGGCCAGCAGGTCGTACGCCTGTCGGGTGGTCGCGGAGGCCGGCTTGTTGCCCTGGTCGGAGGTGCCGAGGTGGAGCGAGAGCGTCGGCAGGGCGAGCACCGCCATGACGACGGCGGCGACGGCGCCGAGCAGCTTGGGGTGGCGCTCGACGAACGCGGACCAGCGGGCGGCGAAGCCGGTGGGCAGCTCGGGCTGCGGACCGTGCTCCGCGAGCTGGCGGCGCTCGCGGCGGCTGAGCGCCCGCATCCCGATGAAGGACAGCAGAGCGGGCAGCAGCGTCACCGAGGCGGCGACCGTCAGCACGACGGTGAGCGAGGCGGCTATGGCGACGCCGTTGAGGAAGCCGAGCCGCAGGATGAGCATGCCGAGCAGGGCTATGCACACGGTGGCGCCGGCGAAGACCACGGCCCGGCCGGTGGTGGCGACGGCGTTGCGTGCCGCCTCCTCCACCGTGAGTCCGCGTTTGAGGCCCCTGCGGTGCCGGGTGACGATGAACAGCGCGTAGTCGATGCCGACGCCGAGGCCGACGAGCAGCCCGAGCATCGGTGCGAAGTCGGCGACCGTCATCACATGGCCGAGGAGCTGGATGCCCGCGTAGGCGGCGCCGACGGACACCAGGGCGGTGGCGATGGGCAGAGCGCTGGCGGCGAGCGAGCCGAAGGCGAGGAAGAGGACGACGGCGGCGACGGCGATGCCCACCATCTCGGCGGTGTGCCCGCCGGAGGACTCGGTCAGCGCGATGGCGCGGCCGCCCAGCTCGACCTGGAGCCCGTCGCCCTCGGCGGCCTTCGCGGTGGCGACGACCGCCTCGGCCTGCTCCTTGGGGATGTCGTTGGCCTGGTCCTCGAAGGCGACCGTGGCGTAGGCGGTGTGGCCGTCCGCGCTGACGCGGCCCTGGCCGTCGCTGCCGTACGGGCTGGTCACGGAGGCGACGCCGGGGAGCTGCTCGACCTCTTCGAGCATCCCGGAAGCGCGCTCCTGCACGTCGGCGGCGCGCACGCTCCCGCTGTCGGTGTGCCAGACGATGGTGTCGCTGTCGCCGCCCGTGCCCGGGAAGCCCTCCTGCATCAGGGCCGAGGCGCGGCCCGACTCGGTGCCGGGAACGTTGTAGTCGTTCGAGTACGCGGATCCTGTGGCGCCCGCCGCTGCCGCGACGCCGACGAGGGCGAGCAGCCACAACAGGACGGTGGCGAGTCGGTGCGAGATGCACCAGCGGGCGATGGAGGCCAAAGGACTAGCTCCCTGGGTCGAATGGGGATCTTCACCAGGGAACAGCCTGGAAAGAACTCATGACCTACGGGAAGCCACTCTGGCAGCGATTAGTGATCCTTTGTCCGTTTCGTGGCGTTACTCACAAGGGGCTGCCGGGGGAACTCAGCCGGAGACGCTGGGGCGGCCGTTCTCGATGTGCCCCATCAGGCGGCGGCGGAAGGGTTCCCCGCCCTCCACGGTGACCTCGACGTCGTACCAGCCGTGCGCGTCGGCGGCCGAGTGCACGATGCTGCGGCTGCGGCCCGGCTTGACGGTGATCCGCCGGGTCCAGTCGTCCAGGTCCGCGTCGTCGACATAGCCCAGGGGGCGCACGGTGAAGGTGATCGGCGTCCGCCCTTCGTTGCGCAGTGTGACGTGGAGGTCACGATCGTGGTGGTCGACGCGTGAGGAGACCTCGGCGGGGCTGTGGACGCTGCCGGCGAACTCGCGGCGGAAGCCGTTCGGCCCGGTGACCGTGAAGCGGTAGCAGTCCCCGGTGAGGGGCACCCTCCATTGCGCCCTGCGCCGTACCTGCTTGTGCTGGGGGACGGCGAACTCGCCCGCGTACGGATAGAGCGCGAAGGGCACGGTCGAACGCCCGGTGTTGCTCAGCGCGACGGTGAGGACACGGCCGCGGCCCTCGCGGCCGTGGCCGCCGTCGCCGTCGCCGTCGCCGTCGCGGTCGCGGTCGCGGTCGCGGTCGCGGTCGCGGTCGCGGTCGAGCCTGCCGTCGGCGTCCGGCTGGTACGGCAGCGGGCGGGCGAGGCGTACGCCGGGCTCCTGGACCGGCATGTTCTGCACCGGCGGGGGCGACGGCCGCCAGCGCCCGGTGAACGGCGGGATCTGCCCGGGGCGGGCCACCTCCGGCTGCGGCCTGCCGCGCCGGAAGTCGAAGGCCGAGGTCAGGTCGCCGGTGACCGCCCGCCGCCATGGCGTGATGTTGGGCTCCTCGACACCGGTCCAGCGCTCCAGCAACCGGATCACCGAGGTGTGGTCGAACACCTCCGAGCAGACGTACCCGCCGACCGACCAGGGCGAGACGACCAGCATCGGCACCCGGATGCCCAGCCCCGTCGGCAGGCCCTGCCAGCGCTCGTCCTCGTGCCCCGCGGCCGGCACGGGAGGCGGGACGTGGTCAAAGAAGCCGTCGTTCTCGTCGTAGTTGATCAGCAGGACGGTGTGCCGCCACACCTCGGGGTGCGAGCCGAGGGCGTCGAGCACCTTGTAGACGAGGGACGCGGAGGCGACCGGCGAGGACGCGCCGGGGTGCTCGGAGTCGACGGCGGACGGCACCAGATAGGACACCTCGGGGAGCGTGCCCGCCGCCACGTCGGCGCGGAAGGCGTCGGCGAGCGTCCCGCTCTCCACCCGGCGCAGCCCGCGTTCGAAAAGCGAGCGCTCATGGGGGTCGAGCGTGGCGACCCCCTTCTCCAGGGCCTCCAGCAGCCGCCGGCGCTCGGCAGGGTCCTCGGCGGCCCGCACGGCGGCGTAGAAGGCCTCCATGTAGGTGAAGTCGCCGGCCCCGGCCAGCGCCTTGCGCGCGATCTTCTTGAAGACGGTGAAGAACTCGATGTTGTTGTCGGTGAAGTTCTCCCACTCCGTGTACGTCTTCCAGCTGCGCCCCGCGCGCTCCAGCCGTTCCGCGTACGTCGGCCAGGGGTAGCCGGGATGGGTGTCCTCGTCGTACGCGGCGTTCGTGACCGCACGGCTGCCGTCGGCCTCGTATCCGGTCCAGCCGCTCCACAGATGGTTGCGATTGGGGCTGGTGGAGGTGTGGGTGGAGGAGTGGTAGGCGTCGCAGATGGTGAACGTGTCGGCGAGTTCGTAGTGCAGCGGCAGATCACGCCGGTCGTAGTACGCCATGGTCGCGGCGGTCTTGGCGGACACCCATCCGTCCATCCAGCCGTCGCGCCACGCCCTGGCCCCGCCGCTCCAGGAGTGGTCGAGGTCGCCGATGTACTGGAGGTCCTTGTGCTGCGCCTCGGCGGCCTCGCGCACGGGGAACGGCAGCACGACGCCCCGGGGGCCCGGCTGCTCGAAGACCGGCTTCCCCGAGGGCAGCTCCACGGCGTTGCGGTCGGAGAATCCGCGTACTCCGCGGAGGGCGCCGAAGTAGTGATCGAAGGAACGGTTCTCCTGCATCAGGACCACCACATGGCGCACCGCGCGAAGGCCGCCCGCCGGGGGCTCGGCGGCGAGCGCATCCCTCAGAGACGGAGGCAGCGCCGAGGCTGCGGCAGCCGCGCCCAGCGCGCCCGTGCCCAGGGTGAGCAGCCGCCGCCGTGACAGTTCCGTGGTCAAGAGAGCCTCCCGCTGAAAGGTGTTCCGGCGGGACGCTAGAGGGGCCGGATGTCCTGCGGAAGACCCGCGGACGGCGCATCGGTGAACGCCCACCGGCCCGCCCCAAGCGTCCAAGCCGACGCCGCGGGCGGCGCCCCGCGCAGGTCAAACCCCGGGACCCGCGGACGGGTGCGCGCGGTCGTCCGGCTGCACATCGAGCATGTCGACGGCGGCGGTGAGGCGTTCCTCCCGCCGCGCGGAGGGAGGAAGGAGGCATGAGGCCATGGCGGCCCCCCGAACCTGTGTATTGGCCGATGTGCGACACCGTTGTCAGCGACGGCTGGCACGATGGCGGGTATGGACTACAGGGGGACAGACCAACGACATGCGTTAGCGCCGCATGACGCGGCGGAGTTCGCCCGGTCGCTGTTCGAGGCGTCAGGGCTTTGGCAGGGGCAGAGACCGGTGCCCCTGCTCACCCTCGACCCGAGGGCCTCGCTCGCGGAGCGGCGGGAGTCCTTCCGGGGGGTGTACGACGCGATCGTGGACCGAATCGGCGAGCCGACGCTCTACGGCGGCTCGGCGCACGGCCCGAACATCCGCTGGCGGGACGCCGGGAGGGTGCTGCTGCTCTCCGGCGACCGCCATCAGGTGCAGCTCTCGCTGCACGACACGGAGGCGCTGGAGGACCAGGAGCGCAGGACGTTCGCCTGGGGCGGGGCCTGGTCGGCCGATGAGCCGCACGACTTCGAGTATCTGCCGTACAGCTGGCAGCTCGACCGCGGCGGCCCGGGCGAGCGCCCGCTGGAGCCGCCGGGAGGCCGCCGCGCCACCTCGCTGGAGCACTTCGAGCGCGCGCTGTCGCTGCTGCTCTCCGCCTGGGTGGAGCAGTTGTCGGTACAGGTCGGCTGGGACTGGGCGAGCTTCTGCGTGACCAGCGGAGCGGACCGGGGCCGGCAGCTCCTGGTGTCGTACAGCCTGGAGGACGGCCTGCATGTGTCGATCGACGACCGGGACGGGGAGGACACGGCGGAGCGCGCGCTGCTGATGACCTCCCGCGGCTGGCAGAGCCGCGACCGCGGCTGGTGGCAGGCGGACTTCCCCGACCCGGACCGCGCGGACGCCGCCCTGCTGGCCCGTCTCGCCCTCACCGAACTCAGCGCCCGCGGCACCCGCTCCCCGGACCAGCTCCGCGCCCGCGACGTGAGCTGCAAGGACCGCGGCGAGATGTGGCTGCCGGGGCTGGGCATACGGCACTGAGGCCGCCGGCCGGGGCGGTCGCCCCCGCCGGCGGAGGCATAGGCCCAGGCGCGGGAAGAAGCCTGGGCCGCGTCGCGGCGCTACGCCGCGCGGGCGCCCGGGTGCTGTCCGGCGCCCGGGTGCTGACGCACACGGGTGCTGGACGCGCACGGGTGCTGGACGCACACGGGCTCGCACTCGCCCCCGGGTTCGTCGAGATGCACGGGCACAGCGACCCGGCGCTGCTGTGGGACCCGGCGCAGGCGAAGACCGCGCGGGGCGTGCCCAGCCGGGCCGTTGCACACTCTTCGGCGCCGTGAGGTCACCTGGGTCGCCCCATCGCCTTCTTCGGCTTCTTCGGCCGCCGGCGGCCGGGGGGCACCCTGGCGGGGATCCCCAGCACCGCGGAGAGGCGCTGAGCCGCGTACTCACGGTTGACCAGTGTCTGCCTGCGATGGGCCTCCGGCAGCTCCGGCATGGCAAGCAGCCGGTTGCACGCCTGGTGGGAACCCCGCCAGTCCCCCACCCAGTACGCGCTGATCGAGAACTCCATCAGCAGCCCCCACCTGTACACCCAGGGACTCACGAACAGCAGGTCGTCCGGAACGGGCCGGTTGAGTCCGGCGCAGGCGAAGGCGTGCGCGGTCCTGTAGCGCCCCATGGCGCGCAGCCGTGAACACAGTTCGTAGCAGGCTTCGAGACGGTGGGGCCGGGTCTCCCAGGCCCGCACGAGCGCGTCCATGCCGCCCGCCCAGTCTCCCGTGTCGGCTCTGAGGATTCCGGTCTGGAGCAGCGAGTAGTAGACCTCTTCCGGCCAGCCGCCCATCGTGGCGCGGCGCTCGTAGAGGGCGATGGCCTCTTCCGCGCGGCCCATGTCACGCATGGTCTGGGCCAGATAGAAGACGGTGCGGGTGTTGTCGGGGTCACGCTCGAGTTCGGCGCTCAGCAGCCGCGCGTCGCGCTCGAACTTGTCCTGACGCGACCCTCCGTCGGCGTGGTCCACGACGACCAGAGCGTCGAGGTTCGCCTGGTCGGCCTGCTCGTCGGTGGTGAGGTACTCGTGGGTGACGCCTTCGTAGCGCCAGGCGATGTCGCCCCTGACCAGCCGCTTGATGCGGTATTCGAGGGCGCCTTCGTGCCGGAGCATGTAACCGGCGGCCGTGAGCGGCGGCAGGGGGCCGTTCTGCCGGATCTCCAGGTCGGCGTCGAGCAGAAGCAGGTAGTCGGCCCTGCCGCGCGCATGACCGATGTTGAGGCTCCGGTTATGGCCGAAGTCGATCCACGGCTCCTCGTAGAGCTCCCCGGGGATGCCCCTGAGCGCGCTGCGGATCAGCTCCTGCGTGCCGTCCGTGGACCCCGTATCGGAGATCACCCAGGTGGTGATCAGGTCACGGACCGATGAGAGACAGCGTTCGATCACCCCGGACTCGTTCTTGACGATCATGCAAAGGCAAATGGTCGGCTTCACGTCATCACTGATCCCCGCGTGGTTGTGCGGGCGACCTTAGGAACCGGCAAGCGCCCGAGCGGTCCGGCACGCCGATGCGTCCTCCCTTTGGACAGCCCACAGGCAGCCGCTGCGGCGAACGTCCGGCGCGCCTCCCACCACGCCCCCCAATACCGCCAAACCATGACAAACGGTACGCCCATGCGTATNGCGCCCGAGCGGTCCGGCACGCCGATGCGTCCTCCCTTTGGACAGCCCACAGGCAGCCGCTGCGGCGAACGTCCGGCGCGCCTCCCACCACGCCCCCCAATACCGCCAAACCATGACAAACGGTACGCCCATGCGTATGCGGACGGCACAGGCGGCCAACAGCAAGGACCGGCTGCCCTCATCAGGCCTCCGCGCGGCCCCGCCGGCAGTGCAGGCGCACAGCCTCATCCGCCGCAAGGGCCCGCGACCGACACCTCGGGCATGAACAGCTCGAGCTCAAGAAAGCAGGTCACTTCATGAGTCCTGACCGCAGGACTGCATCCCGCCTCGGCCCGCTTCCGAAGCGGCGCAGGTGGCTCGCCGGCGGCGCGGCCACATCGCTGGCCCTCGTCATGCTGGGCATGGCCAGCCCCACCATGGCGATGACGCCCAGCGCCCAGTCGTCCCACGTCGTGGACGACCCGACCGCGACGGAGAACGACAGGTGCGTGGTCTCGGCGAGCGCCCTCGGCGCGACCGTGGAAGGCGGGGACCGCTGCAAGGGCAAGATCGGGCCCACGGGTCCGACCGGCCCCACCGGACCCACCGGCCCCACCGGACC